>CAIYRJ010000204.1 GCA_903928615.1 uncultured Actinomycetes bacterium
CCGGCATCCCAGGCCCTTCCGCGCGGAGCCCCCGGCCAGCCGCCGGGGAAGCGCCGGGCCACCACGCGCTTCACGTTGACGTCCTCCGGCAGCACCGGCATTTCATCCGCGAAGCAGCGCAGCGCGTCGGCGGTGTAGGCGCCCACCCCGGGGAGGTCCTGGTAGCGATCCGCCAGTGGCCAGCCGTCGCGCGCCACCACGACGGCCGCCGCGTGCAGGTTGCGCGCGCGGCGCGGGTAGCCGAGGCCCTGCCACGCCGCGATGGCCTCGCCCACCGGATCGGCGGCGAGGTCGTCCGCGCGCGGCCAGCGTCGCATCCAGGCGTCGTAGTACGGCAGCACACGGGAGACCGGCGTGGCCTGGAGCATGACCTCCGACACGAGGATGGCCCAGCGGTCACGCGTGCGCCGCCACGGGAGGTCGGGGCCCTCGTCACGGAACCACCGGACGAGCCTTCTCACCGCCTGCGCCGAGGGATCGGGAGCCACGCGCCGAGTGTCCCATGAAAAACCGGGCCGCGACGGCGAACCGCTCGCGCCCGCAGGGGTCAGGCCGCGGCGGCGGACTCCCCGGGGCCCCGAGGGCTCCGTCGCGACGCGGGCTGGCCGATCGACATGGCGTGATCGAGGGTGGTCTCGGCGCCCGACCCCATGAGCCCGATCAGGGCGATGAGGACGCTGGCTGTGGCCTCTGCATCGGCGAGGGCCCGGTGCGCGGGCCGAACGGGCGCGCCGGCCCAGGCCGCGAGCGTGGAGAGGTCGTGCCGTGGCACTGCACCGTTCAGCAACCGCCGCGCGAGCACGAGGGTGTCCAGCCACGGCTGCGTGAAGTACCCATCGCGCAGTCGCAGGCGCTCGTAGTTGAGGAACCGCAGGTCGAACGGCGCGTTGTGCGCCACGAGCACGTCGTCGCGCGCGAAGGCGATGAACGCCGGCAGCGCGACGTCGATGACCGGCTGGCCGTGCACCATGGCGTCATCGATCCCGGTGATGCCGGTGATGTGCGCCGGGATCGGCTGCTCGGGGTCAACGAGCGTGGAGAACCGGTCGGTGATGCGCAGCCCCTCCACCCGCACGGCGCCGATCTCCGTGATGGCCGACGACCCGGGGGCGCCGCCGGTGGTCTCGAGGTCGACGATGCAGAAGGTCGTGGCGCCGAGCGCGGTGCCGTCGCGGGCGCCGTCGGCGTCGGCGATCAGGTCGCCGTCCCAGGCGAGCCGGGAGTCGCCGGAGACGATGTCGCGGGCCAGCCGCTCGGCCACCGGTTCCGGGCAGCCACCGATGCCCAGGGCCTCCACCGCGACCTCGGCCACCGATACCGGCCGGCCGAGCCGGGCGATGAGGTCGCGCACGCGGTCGCCCGCGGTGTGCGCTCCCTCCGAACCCGGAGTGGGAGCCCTCGATGGGATCGGCGACAGGTCGGTCGGCGGCTCGGGGTCTCCCATCGCCGAGGATCCTACGAACGGCCTCCGACGCCACCGGCTGCCCGGGCGAACGCCCGTACTCCCCCCAGACCGGCGCCCGCCGTGCATACGCTTCATCCATGTCCACCCGGCGCCGATCAGCGACGGCCGGCCTCGACGACCAGCAGATGGAGGCGTGGCATGGGTTCCTCCGGGCCCACTCCGCACTCGTCCGCGAACTGGATGTCGAGATGCAGGCTGAGCACGGGATGTCACTGACCCAGTACGAGGTCCTCCTGCTGCTGTCGAAGTCCGATGGCGGCGCCGCGCGCATGAGCGACCTGGCCGACGGGGCCCTGCTCTCGCTCTCGGGCCTCTCCCGCCTCGTCGATCGCCTGGTCGCCATGGGCCTCGTGGAGCGCATGCAGTGCCCGAACGACCGACGCAGCTCGCTGGCGCGCCTCACTCCGCTCGGCCGACGGCGGTTCCGCGAGGCACAGCCCACGCACCACGAGGGCGTGCACCGCCTCTTCATCGACCGCCTTCCGGCGGATGTCCTGCCTGCCCTCAACCAGACCTGGCAGGCGCTGGACGCACCCGCCGCCTAGCGCGGGCGGGCGGGCACCTGCGCGGTGGCCGACACCGCGATGCCGGGCATGGCCACGGCCACCACGAGCTTGCCCTTGCGCCTGGGCACCGCGATGAGCGCCTTGCCGTCGGGGCGGCTGGTCACGGCCACGCCCTTTCCGTTGGGCAGGCGCGCGCGCAGCGGCACGCTGGACATCGGGTTGCCCGACTGGTCGCGCACCGTGGCGATCCAGAGGTCGCCCTTGCGCGGGTTGATGCCCGCGCGCGTCGTGAGCGCCTTGCCGGCACGCGCGATCGTGACCGCCTTGGGCACCAGCACGGGAGCCGCGGCGGCGCCCGAGCAGATGGGCCCGGGGTCGCCGAGCCCGGCGTACGACCACACGGCCCCGCCGATGGCCTCGGCCATCTTCTGGCGGAAGTCGGGCTGGGCGAGCAGCGCGACGTCCGTCCCGCTCGAGAGGAAGCCGCCCTCCACGAGCACGGCGGGCATGGTGGTCTCGCGCACCACGAAGAACGATCGCTCGCGCACGCCGCGGTCGGGCAGGCCGAGGCACGCGACCAGCGAGCGCTGGATCGCCGCGGCCAGCGCCTGCGTGGGCTCGGGCGCGCCGATCTTCACGTAGGTCTCGGTGCCGCTCGCGGGCGTCCTCGCGCTGTTCTGGTGGATCGACACGAAGATCTCCGCCGGGCGCGCGTTGGCCAGGTCGGTGCGCGCGCGCAGGTCGGTGCCGACGTCGGTGTACGGCACGTCGCCGCCCGCGTTGTCGGTGGTGCGCGTCATGAGGGTCGGGAACCCGCGGGCCATGAGCCACGCGTTGAGCCGGTTGGCGACATCGAGGTTGACGTCCTTCTCGAAGAGCACCGGCTGCAACTGGGCGTTGACGCGGGGCTCCAGCCCCGTCACGGCGCCCGGCGGCAGGATTCCCACGGCGCCGGAATCACCGCCGCCGTGGCCCGGGTCGATGGCCACCACCGGGAGGGCCAGGGCCGCTGAGGCCGTGGCGACCACGATGGCAACCGCGGCGAGGAGTGTCCGTCCGATGCGCACGTGGGGCATCTAAGTCGCTCGCGCGGCGTCGTGCGCCCGGGATGTCGCCCCCCGACCTGCGCCGCGGCCGACGCCGATCGCGTGGCTAGCCTCGTCCCATGCCACGCGCCGCCGTGATCGCCGCCGCGGGGGCCCTTGCCCTCGTGCCCATCGCCGCATTCGCGGCCACGGGCGACGTCTCGCGCCTGGGCCTGCTGCCGGATGGCTCCGCGGCATCGTCCTCGGTGCAGGGCGCGACGTTCTCGCCCGATGGCCGCTACGTGCTCATCACGTCGAGCGCGGCGCTGTCGGGAACCTCCACCGGCGGCGTGCGCCAGCTCTTCATGCGGGATCGCACCACGGGTCGCACCACGATGGTGTCCACGAGCGCATCGGCGCAGCCCGCGACGTCGCCGGTGGACGATCCGGCCACCTCGCGCGCGTACGCGGCCTCGCTCGACGGCCGGTACGTGGTGTTCGCCACCGCGGCATCGAACCTCGTCACCGGCGACTCCAACGGCGCCATGGACGTCTTCCGCAAGGACACCGCCACGGGCAGGGTGGTGCTCGTGTCGCGCAACGCGCGGGGCGAGTCGGTGAGCGGCGGGGTCACGGGCCAGCCCTCGATATCGGCCGACGGCTCGAAGGTGGCGTTCACGTCCGGCACCGGGGCGCTCCTTGCCGCCGACACCAACGCGGTGGATGACATCTACATGGCGGACATGCGCGCGGGCGGCGCCCTGGCGCTCGTGAGCCGCAGCGCAAGCGGCGTGCAGTCGACGCAGGCCGTCGGGCGCCCGGCCATCAGCGCGGATGGGCGCTCCATCGCGTTCGAGGGAACCGCCGCCGCGTCGGTGCTGGCACAGGGTGATTCCGACGGCTTCGCCGACGTCTACGTGGCGCGGCCGCAGGAGCGCACGATCGTGGTGGCCAGCCTGCCCACCGGGGGCGCGGACAACGGCGACTCCTCGCTGCCCTCGATATCGGGCGACGGCTCGCTCGTGGCCTTCTCGTCGGCTGCCATGCTCGTGCCCACCGACTCCGGGGCCGACCGCGACGCCTACGTGCGCGACCTCGATGCGGGCACCACCCGACGGGTCTCGGGCGAGACCATCTCGAATGCACCGGTGATCAGCGTGAATGGTGCGCGCGTGGCCTTCGCCGGGCTGCAGGTGACTGGCGGCGCGGATCCGGATGACACGGGTAGCGTCGACAAGGTCTATGTGCGCACGCTCGCGACGAACGCGCTGTACCGGGCCTCGCGCACGGCGTCGGGGGCGGCGCCCTCGCAGCCCAGCGGTCGCGCGGCCATCAGCGGCAGCGGGAGCCTGGCGTCGTTCACGGTTGCTCAGTCCCCGGGCGGCATCACCGATGCCTGGCTCACGGACGTCGGGGCCGTCGGCGCCACGGCTCCGGCGCTCACAGCCACCGCAACGCTCGCGGGACGCCGCCTCACGGTGTCGGGCCGCGCCACCGACGACGCCGGGGTGACCTCCGTGATGGTGGGCCGCCGGTCGGCGCGCATCGCGGATGACGGCGCCTACTCGGTGACCTCCACCGCGCCGGTGGGCACCGAGTCGGTGACCGTGCAGGCCACGAGCGGGCTCGGCGCCACGGCGTCGGTGACGGCATCCGTCACCCGCACGGGGCCCTCGCGCGGGCGGTCGCAGGCCGCGCCGCGTCCGCGGGGCCTGCGCGTGAAGGTGGCGCGTCCCTGGCTGCGTGCGCAGTTCACCGTGCCGGCACGGGCGTCATGGC
>CAIYRJ010000205.1 GCA_903928615.1 uncultured Actinomycetes bacterium
CGCCTGCCGGCAGATGCCGGCGCGGCGGGCGCGCCCATGCCGGCGGGCGGAGAGGTGCAAGTGCACCCGCGCACGGGCCACGTGAGCCTGGCTCAGGGCACGTGCCTCGACCTCGGCGGCATCGCCAAGGGCTGGACCGCCGACCGCCTGGCCGACGACCTCGGCATGCACGGCCCGTGCCTTGTGAGCCTGGGCGGCGACATCGCCGTGCGCGGCCTGCTGGGCGGCGAGCCCTGGCCGGTGGAGGTGATGCACGCAGATGCCCCGCGGGTGATCGGCCTGCGCCGCGGCGGCATGGCCACATCGGGCACCGATCGCCGGCGCTGGACGCGCGATGGCGTGCAGATGCACCACGTGATCGATCCGGTCACCGGGCGCCCCAGCGATACCGACCTGCTGCGCGTGACCACCATCGCCGATGACGCCGCCACGGCCGAGGCCTGGGCCACGGCCCTGCTGCTCGCGGGCGGCGAGGCGGCCGCCCGGGAGGCCACCACGCGCGGCATGTCCGCCGTGCTGGTGCGCGCCGACGGCGCCGTGGTGAGCACGGGAGGCCTCGAATGAACCTCATCACGGGAATCGCCGACGTGCCGTTCTGGTGGCTGATGGCCCGGGTCTCGGGAATCCTCGGCTACCTGCTCATCACGGGCAGCATGGTGTCGGGGGTGGTGCTGCACACGCGCCTGGTGCAGAAGCTGGCGTCGCCGGTGGCCCGCATGGAATGGCACCGCATCCTCGCCACGCTCGGCCTGGCACTGGTGGCGCTGCACGGCGTGGCGCTCGTGATGGACAGCTACGTCACCATCACGTGGACCGACCTCTTCGTGCCCGGAGGCACCGAGTACCGGCCGCTCTGGGTGTCGGTGGGCGTGCTCGCGATGTGGCTCATGGTGATCGTGTCGCTCACGGCGATGTGGAGGAAGCACCTGGGCGCCAGGGCCTGGAAGGCGATCCACCTTGCGAGCTACGGGGTGTTCATCACCGCTACCGTGCATGGCCTCATGGCCGGCACCGACAGCAACCAGCCCTGGATGCTGGGCATCTACGTGGCATCCACCGCACTCGTGGCCGGGGTGGCCGCGCGGCGGCTGATCGCCGGGCCCAACGCACCGCTCAAGCGGCGCAGGGCAACGGCTCCGGCGGGGGCTGGGGCGGAGTGAGCATCCCGCCCTGGGCACGGTGGGCCCTCGCCGTGGTGCTCGTGCTGGGCATCGCGGCGGGCGGCGTGGCCGCCAACCTCGCCGTGCTCGGGTCCACCGAGGACGACACCGCCCTCGGAAGCCTCAGCGCCGGATCCATCGCCCAGCAGGGCGCTCCGGATGGCCCCGGCGCTCCCGGAGCGCCGGGCACCGCGCCGGGCACGCCGGTTCCACCCGGGGCCGTGGTGGACGGCCCGCCGGCCGATATGCCGGGTGGCGAGGAGGCAGAGGGCGATGACGAGCGCGGCGGCGACCAGCGCGACGACGACCGGGACGACGACCGCGAGGATGACCGCGACGACGACTGAGGTGGTCGGCTAGAGCAGGGGGAGCATGGCCGGCACGGCGTCGGCCGCCAGGGCAGCACCTGAGGCCAACATGGCCGTGACCCCGCTCACGCGCTGCCGCGACCACCTGCGCGGCCGCGGGCCGGGTGCGTGATCGTGGGGCTCGTGGCGATGCGAGGGGGCGAGGGGCACGCCGAGCACGGCGCGCAGCACCTCGAGGGCATCCCTGCCGTCGCCGTCGCCCGACGCGGCATCGATGGCCAGGGCGCGAAGGGCATCGTCGGCCTGCGTGCCGATGCCCCACATCACGAAGCGCTCGCAGTGCACCACCACCCCCTGGCAGGCCGACTGCGCCATCCACGCGTCGGTCGGGCGCGTGAGCGCCGCATCAGCCGCCGCGTGAAGCAGGCGGGCCTCGTGGCCGAGCAGGACGCGCTCGACCGGATC
>CAIYRJ010000206.1 GCA_903928615.1 uncultured Actinomycetes bacterium
CGGCATCGCCTTCCCCGCCGCCACGGGGTTCTTCCAGCAGATCGGCGACTGGGCGGCCGAGTACGGCTACCTGGCCATCTTCCTGGTGGTCGCGGGCGACGGCATCTTCCCGATCCTCCCCGGTGAGACATCCATCGTGGCCGGCGCGGTGTTCGCCGCGGAGGGCGACCTCACGCTGTGGGGCGTCGTGGTGGTGGGCGCCGTGGGGGCGGTGGTGGGGGATTCCATCGCCTACTGGGTCGGCCGCGGGGGCGCGCCGTGGATACGCCGCACGATCACCCGCATGGCGGGCGAGCACCGCACGCACGCCGCAGAGCGCATGGTGCAGCGCCACGGCCCCGCGCTGGTGTTCACGGGCAGGTTCCTCCCCGGCATCCGCATCGGCATCAACATGGCCTGCGGCGCCGGGCAGATGTCCTATCGCCGGTTCCTGATGTTCGACATCGCCGGGGCCATCTGCTGGTCGCTGCAGGCGGCACTCATCGGCTACTTCGCCGGCAAGGCGTTCGCAAACCAGATCTGGGTGGCGCTGGTGGTGGCGCTTGGCGTGGCGGCGCTCGTGGCGCTCTTCGTGATCATCCGCGAGCGCCGCATGGTGGCGCGCGAGGAGGCCCTCGAGGCCGCCGAGGAGCGCGCGGCTACCCTCTCGGCCGACCCCGCCACAGCCACATCCGAGGAGAGCACATGAGGTCCCCGCGCCGCGCACGCCCGATTGCCCTGGCGCTCGTCGCCGGCGTCGGCATCGGCCTGGCCGCCATGCCCGCGATGGCCGACGGCGGACGCACCGCGTGGCCGGGGTCGGCGCTCCTCGCCGGCGCCTGGAGCGGCACGGCGAGCAGCACCAGCAACCCCGACTTCACCTTCCCGGTGACGACCACCATGAGCGTGGCCGCCACCGGCCGCCCCACGGGCAGGGTCTACCTCGGCGCCCCGGTGAACTGCGCGGGCACGTGGAACCCCCTGTCGAGCGCGGGGCGCGTCACCACATTCGCCGAGGACATCGAGAGCCGCGTGCCCGGCGGGGACTGCATCAAGGGCGGGACGGTGCGCCTGTCGGCGGCCAGCGAGGGTCGCCTCCGCTACGTGTGGACCAAGGGCGATGACGGCAGCGTGGCCTACCTCGACCCGGTCGGCGTGTCGGGCGCATGGGTGGGAAGGCTCACCCAGGCCGGCCTCGGGACGGTGCCCATGCGCATCCGCGTGGTGGGCGTGAGCGCGGGTCAGATGGACGGGGTGGCGAGCTACGGCGCGCCGCTCGCCTGCAGCGGGCGCCTGGAGCCCCAGGGCACCGGATCGCAACGGCGCGCCGTTCTGCGCGAGGTCATCACCCGGAGCGCGAGCACCGCGTGCGTGGGGGTCGGCACGATGACCGTGTCGATGCGATCCGACGGGCGCCTCTCCTACCGCTGGGAGGGCGGGGGCGTGGTATCAACGGCGACACTGAGGAGGGCCGGATAGGCATGGGCACGCGAATCGACATCGACGGCCGCTCGCTGGCCGCGCGCATGGCGGAGATCCGGGGCGCTGACGAGGCCGTGCTGGTGATCGGCCGGCCGGTGTGCCCCGCCTGCCAGGTGACCGGCGCCGGCCTCGAGGCCCTGGGCGACGCCCGACCGGGGCTGTTCATGGCGTTCGTGGAGATGTGGGGCCCGGAGGACTGGCGCGCCCGCGGCGAGGATGGCTGGCCCGAGGGCGTGACCGTGAGCCCATCGGCCGTGCCCGCCACGGTGCTCATGCGCCGTGGCGAGGTGGTGGCCAAGCGCTTCGGCGCCGTGCCGGCGCACGACCTGGACCGCTGGATGGATGAGCACTTCGGACCGGCGGCGAACCCGCTGCCCGAGGGCATCACCGAGGCCGAGCAGGCGGTGCTCGACCGCACGGCGGCGCGCCGGGCGCAGCACGATGCAGTGAAGGGGCGCTGAGCGCACCCACCATATGGGTGCTCGGGGATCAGCTCGATCCCGCGGGCCCGGCATTCCGGGGACACCGACCGGGCGAGGCCCGGGTGCTGATGGTCGAGAGCGATCACGCCCTCGCGCGACTGCCGTACAACCGCGAGCGCCGCGTGCTGGTGATCGGCGGCATGCGACGACTGGCCGACCGGTTGCGCCGCGACGGCTGGGCGGTCGACCTGCGCCGGGCGCCCACGCTGTTCGCGGGCGTGATGGCCCACGCGAAGGAGGAGCAACCCGACCGCCTGGTGGTGGCCCACCCCACCTCGCGCAGCGGCCTCGCCCTCGTGCGGCGGGTGGCCGAGGCCCTGCCCGTGCCCGTGGAGGTCCGGGAGGCGGTCGGCTTCATCACGCGCCCGGGCGAGCTCGACGAGATCCTCGGAAAGCGCGCGCCGCGCATGGACAGCTTCTACCGCGACATGCGGCGCCGGCTGGACATCCTCGTCGATTCGCAGGGCGACCCGCTGGGCGGCGCCTGGAGCCTCGACAAGGAGAACCGCAAGCCGCCGCCGCGCACG
>CAIYRJ010000207.1 GCA_903928615.1 uncultured Actinomycetes bacterium
GTGCGCACCAGCTCCGGCACGGAGAGGCCGCAGGCCAGCAGCTTCTCCTTGAGCGCCGCGATGTCGCTCGCGTCGACCAGCTCGTAGTCGACCGCCGGCACCGGGTCCTGCCAGATCAGCGGCTCGGCCGGCACCTCAGGCCCGAGGTAGCGGCTGAGGGGGCCCATGTCGCGGTGGGTGAGCTTGAACCATGCGCGCGAGAAGGCGTCGGCCAGCTCGTCGGGGTTATCCATGAACCGCTTCGAGATCTCCGCGTAGACCGGGTCCTCGCGCAGCGAGAGGTCGGTGGTGAGCATCATCGGCGGGTGGGTGACGTCCGGGTCCTGGGCGTCGGGCACGGTGGCGACCGCCGAGGGGTCGACCGGCGTCCACTGGGTGGCCCCGGCCGGGCTCTTGGTCTTCTCCCACTCGGTGCCGAGGAGCAGCTCGAAGTAGCCGTTGTCCCACTGCACGGGGTTGGCGGTCCACGCCCCCTCGAGCCCGCTGCCGATGGTCGCATCGCCGTTGCCGGTCTCGAAGCGGTTGTGCCAGCCGAGGCCCTGCTCCTGGATCGGGGCGGCCTCCGGCGCCGGGCCCACGTATTCCTCGGGGTTGGCGGCGCCGTGGCTCTTGCCGAAGGTGTGGCCGCCGGCGATCAGGGCGACGGTCTCCTCGTCGTTCATCGCCATGCGTGCGAACGTTTCGCGAAGGTCACGCGCCGCGGCGACCGGGTCGGGCTCGCCGTTGGGGCCCTCCGGGTTGACGTAGATGAGGCCCATCTGCACGGCGCCGAGGGGATTCTCGAGCTCGCGGTCGCCGGTGTAGCGCTCGTCACCGAGCCAGGTCTCCTCCGAGCCCCAGTAGACGTCCTCCTCGGGCTCCCAGACATCCTCGCGGCCGCCGGCAAATCCGTAGGTCTTCAGCCCCATCGACTCCAGGGCGCAGTTGCCGGCAAAGACCATCAGGTCGGCCCAGGAGATCCTCTCGCCGTACTTCTGCTTGACCGGCCAGAGCAGGCGACGGGCCTTGTCGAGGTTGACGTTGTCCGGCCAGCTGTTGAGGGGGGCGAAGCGCAGCGTGCCGGCGCCGGCGCCCCCGCGCCCGTCGCCGATCCGGTAGGTGCCGGCGCTGTGCCAGGCCATGCGGATGAAGAAGGGGCCGTAGTGGCCGTAATCGGCCGGCCACCAGTCCTGCGAGTCGGTCATCAGCTCGAAGATGTCCCTGCGCAGCTCGTCGAGGTCGAGCTTGGCGAACTCGGCGGCGTAGTCGAAGTCGGCGCCCATCGGATTGCCCGCCGGCGCGTTCTGGTGCAGGACGGACAGGTCGAGCTGGTTCGGCCACCAGTCGCTGTTCGTCATCACGCCCGTGGGCGTCGTCTTGTAGCTGGCGTCGGCGATCGCCGCCTTGCCGTCGTGCATGACGGGGCAGGAGCCGCTCGCTTCCGCGACCTCGGCCTCGGACACGGTGCCGCGTTGGGTGGAGTTGCAAGCGGCGAGGCTCGCCGCCAGCGCGACCGCGCCCAATCCGAGGCGATGGCCACCGAAGTGATGGCGACCGGAGCGATGGCGACCGAAGGAGTGGCGTCCTGCTCCGCCGTTGGCGGAGCCCGTCAGTTGATGCATGTCAGACACAGTGGACCTCGTCATGGATGAGGGCTTGGTTCCAGCGTGAGCTGGAGGGGATGGTCACCGGGCACGCGGCCCGGTTGTGGGGTTGCGTGGCGCGCAGTTGGCGCCAGCGTGGGTCGTGGCGCGTGCCCGTGAACGGCGGCATGCACGACGCGCGGCACCCCGCAACCGGCGGAAGGACGCGCGCGTCCTTCATGCGGAGCGAGGCGTTGCAGCGCGAGGCGGTGCGGACGCACACCTCGGCGTGCGCAACCGTTGCACGCGCGCGCGTAGCGTGGCGAAGCGCCCACCACGGTGCGCGGGGCCGAAGTCCGTAGACCTGCGAGGCTGAACGACGGGTGGCGTGGCGCGGAGTCCTGTCGGCAGGATGGCACCGTGGGAGGGCGTCGAGGCGTCTGGGCATCGCGAGGTCTGGAGAGGCCTTCGCGCCCCAACGCGCAGCGGATGCAGTGTGGCCACGCTGGTGGTGGTGAGCCTCACCCTCGCAGCTTGCCTCTCACTAGCAGCTTGACTCACCCTCGCGACTTGCCTCGCTCAAGCATCCGCGGCTCCGCCCACGCGACGGACGCGAAGCAGGCTGGTCGGCATGGGGCGTGGGCAACATGTACGGCGGGAGGTTCGGCGCCAGCACGGCCCGCGCAGCACGCGGCTGCA
>CAIYRJ010000208.1 GCA_903928615.1 uncultured Actinomycetes bacterium
CCTGGCCCTGCTGCTGATCGGCCTGGGCACACACTCAGGTGGTGTCAGCGTGGCCGGCGCCGCCGTGCTGCTGGCAAGTGGTGTGCTGGTGCTGGCCGTGGTGCTGGCCACCCTGCTGCACCGCATTCCGGCCGCGCCGACCGCCGACATCTCCCAGCCCGTGACCACATGGAGGAATGCATGAGCACTCAGCTCGACGTACGCACCATCACCCCGCGCGAGCGGCACCCGCTGATCTTCGACACGTTCAACGCCCTCGGCAGCGATGAGGCATTCGAGTTGGTGAACGACCACGACCCGAGGCCGCTCTACTACCAGTTCGAGGCCGAGATGGAGGGCCAGTTCACCTGGGACTACCTGGAGCAGGGCCCCGAGGTCTGGCGGGTGCGCATCGGGCGCGCCTGACCCCGATCCGGCAGCCCGGCGCCGGGGCCGACGTGCGTGCGCATGTCGGTCCCGGGCGCGGCGGCGTCGCGTGCCGCCCGCCAGGGCCTCGCCGCCTCGCTACATGGCCACGCCACCGTTGACCGACAGCACCTGACCGGTGATGTACCCCGACGTCGCCGGGTCGGCAAGGAACAGCACGGCCTCGGCGATCTCTCCCGGCTGACCCACGCGCCGCATTGGCGTGGCGCGCACGGCGCCCTCCACGATCTTGCGGCCCAGGTCATCCTCCTCCAGCCGCGCCTGGAAGGCGGTGTCGGTGACCGACGGCGACACGCAGTTCACGCGAATGCCGTGCCGGGCCTCCTCGCGGGCCAACGACTTGCTGAAGCTCACCACGGCGCCCTTGGCGCCTGCGTACACGGCCTCGCCCCAACCGCCCACGCGGGCGGTGTCGGACGCGATGCTGACGATGGCGCCGTCGCCGGCTTCGCGGAGTGCGGGCAGCGCGCACTGCGTGACGGCCAGCACGCCGAGATAGTTGATGGCCACGATGCGCTGCCATTCGGCAGGGGTACTGCTGGCGAACAGGCCGGGCCGGTCCCAGCCCGCGCCGTTCACCAGCACGTCGAGCCCCCCGAGTGCGTCGACGGCCGCCACCACGGAATGCAACGCCGACGTGGGGTCGGTGATGTCGGCCACGATGCCGCCCACGCCACCGTGCGCGGTGGCCACCTCGCCCACATCGGGCGCGAGGTCGAGCAGGAACACCCGGGCACCGCGCTCGGCTGCGGCCTTCGCAATGGCCCTCCCCATGCCGCCCGCCCCGCCCGTGATGGCGATGCGCCTGCCGTCAATCCCCATCATTGCTCCCGGAATCGCGTGAACGTGCCCATGGCGACAGCGGCCACCCGCCCCGTCGGCAGCGTGGCCTCGGCCCGGGCCACCACGATGCGGCGGCCCAGCGTGATGACGGTGCCCTCGGCGAACACCTCGCCCGGCGGCACCGCCGCGGTGTAGTTGATCTTCATCTCCACGGTGGCGCAGCCCTCGTCGGGGTCGACCTGCGCGATGGCGGCCAGACCCATGGCAGCGTCGAGCAGGCCCGCCAGCGATCCCCCGTGCGCGGTGCCGTAGGCCTGCAGGTGGCCAGCGCCCACCTCCATGCGAAACCGCGCGCCGGTGTCGTCGGCCGAGAGAACCTGCATCGCCGTGGTCTGGTACCAGCCGCACGCGTTCCACCGCTCGAGCACGTCGCCCCCCACGCCACTCATGGGGTCACTCCCGTCGTCGTCAGGGCATCGCGTGCCAACTGCATCATCAGGTCGCGGCGCACCTTCCCCGATGGTGTCACCGGCAGGTGCTCGACCACCACCATCGCACGCGGCACGGTGTGGTGCTCGAGCGCGGCGTGCAGGCGGTCGAACAGGCGTGGTTCCAGCTGCGCGGGGAGGGCGGGTGAGGCCACCACCGCCACCAGGCGCAGCACGTCGTCGGCATCGGGGGCGGCGACGACCACGGCGTCGGTCACATCGCGGTCGCCCAGCAGCACATCCTGCACGCGAGCGGGATCAACCCACAGGGCACCCACCTTCAGCACGTCACCCATGCGGCCGAGGAACGTGAACGAGCCGTCGGCCTCGACCCGGGCACGATCGCCGGTGCGGAACCAGCCGTCCACCATGACGGCATGGGTGGCAGCGGCGTCGGCCATATAGCCGGCGAACATGGTGGGGCCCTGCACCCACACCTCGCCCTCGTCGCCAGGCAGGGGGCGAGCGCCGTCGATGCGCACGTCGTAGCCGGGCACGGGCCAGCCCACGGTGCCGGGGCGGGGCGCGTGCGGGCGGTCGCTCAGGTACATGTTGGTGAGCTCCGACGACCCCAGGCCGTTGACGATGCAGATGCCCGCGTCGCGCTGCACAGCGGTCCACACCGTGCCGGGCAGGTTCTCGCCTGCCGAGCCCGCGTGGCTCACCCCGGTCAGGTCGGCGCGGTCCACGCGCCCCTCACGGCAGTGCCGCGCCAGCCGCGCCCAGAAGGTGGGCACGCCGTACACCGCGGTAACACCGGCGACGCGGCAGGCCGCGGCAAGCCCGGCGGGGTCGCGGGGCCCGCCCAGCCACGCCGCAGCGCCGGCGCCCAACGGAAAGTAGAGCGAGTTGCCCAGCCCATACGAGGTGGCGAGTGACGATACCCCCCAGGTCACGTCACCTGGCCCGAGCCGCATGACACTGCGGCCGAACGTGGCGATGCAGGCCGGAATATCGCGATGCCGGTGCACCACCCACTTCGACGGCCCGGTCGATCCGGACGTGGCGAGCAGGTAGCAGGCGTCGCCCGCTGCCGTTGGGACCGGCACCGCCGGGCTTCCCCCGGGCACCTGCGCCCTGATCGCAGGCCCTGCCGGGTGGTCCGCGTCCCCCGGCGCCTGTCCCCGTGTGCCTGCCCCCATGGCGGCGACCAGCTCCTCCAGGGGCACCACCGCGATGCCCAAGTCGGTGCGGTGCGACAGGACGAGGGCCGGGTCGGCACGGCTCACCAGATCGGCGGCACGGTCGGCGTCGAGGGAGTCGGCCACCAGGGCGGCCACCGCGCCCACGCGCACCGTCGCCAGGAAGGCCGCGACCCATGGCACGCCGTCGGGCAGCGCGAGCACCACGCGGTCGCCGTGGCCCACGCCGCGAGCGGTCAGCCACACCGCGAGGGTGTCGACATGGGTGGCCAGCGCCGCCCGCGTGGTGACGCCCTCCGCAGTGATGAGCGCAGGGGCGTCGGCCGGCGCCAGGTCGGAGCGCAACACGAACGTCGCCACGTTGAACGGCCTGCCATCCGTCGCCGAGGGCCGGCCGGAGCGCACGTCAGGCCTCTTTGGTGGTCTTCGGCCGGCCGCCGCCGGCAGGCCCGTCCGCCGGTTCCCCGTTGTCGGCATCTGCACCCGGCGCCGGGATGTGGACATTCAGCACGCACGATGGCGCGCGTGGATTGCCCGGCTTGAAGGCGATGACCTCACCCCCCTGCACGGCAACCATCCCGCGCGCGATACCCAGGTGCAGGGTGCACACCATGTCGCCGTGCTCGCCGACCACGGCATCGGCAAAGGGGCAATGGCGCAGGATGAGGTGGCGCTCACCGCGCGCGGCCTGCGCGGTGTCGGTGATGTCATCTGGTGCGAAGCCCGTGCGCTGCAGGGCATCAACCAGGGAGCGACCGCGCGACGCCAGCATGCGGCCCTCCTCCACGCCCACGGCCTCGATCTCCACCTCCGACACGCGGGCGCGGGCGACCAAGCGCAGCAGCAGGTCGAGCAGCTCCCTGCGCGACTCCGCCTCGCGCGCCGTCGCGGGATCGGTGAGATGGAAGATGATGCGCGGCCGGCCAGGGCGGCCCGTCGCCGACTCGCGTTCGCTCCATACCAGGCCCGCGCGCGCGAGCACCGAGAGGTGGGTGCGCACCGCGTTGTGGTGGAGGTCCATGGCATCGGCGATCTCGAAGGCCGTGGCGCCCCCGGGCGACTTGGCGAGGATCTCGTGGATCTTCGCGCGCGACGGGTGCACCACCGCGGCCTCGGGGCTCATGGAGGCCGCGGTCATGCCGCCCCGAACGCCAGGCGCCGCTCGGCCCGGCGCAGGTCGCCGGGCGTATTCAGGTTGGCCACGACGTTCGTCGGCACCTCGACGGTGATGGCGTCGAGCGCACGGGCCAACGCCATGGCGCGCACATCACCGCTGTCGAGCAGGCGCCGTGCGGCGGCCAACGCCGCCGCTCGCGGGTACCGGGCGCACAGCGGCTGGGCGTGGCCGTTGGCCTGCGCCATCACGGGCACGCCGGCCGGCACCCCGACCAGGGCGTCCACCGCCGGACCGGCGAATGGCATGTCGCACGCCAGCACCACCACGTCGCCGTCGGGCACGTGGGCGAGGGCCGTGGCAATGCCCGCAAGGGGAGCATCGGGACCGGGATGGTCGACGACCACATCAACGGCTGCAGGGAGCATGGGGAGCGCGACACCTTCACGGGACGACACCACTACGTAATCACAGCGCGCGCGCAGAATATCGACCGCGCCCACCACGAGGGGGCGACCGGACAGCGGAAGTGGGCCCTTGGGCCGCCCCATGCGACGCCCGGCCCCGCCCGCGAGGACCACGCCGGACATCGTGGGACGACCACCCATGCTCAGGCCACCGCCGAGGTGGCCGCCGCGGTGCGCCGGTGGCCGCCCATGACCATCAGCACCACCAGGCACAGCACGGCAAGGCCCGCCAGGAAGATGAACGCCAGCGTGTACGAGCCGGTGGCGCTCTTGAGGAGCGCGAGGACGAGCGGCGGGAAGAAGCCACCCAGTCCACCGGCCGCGCCGACCACACCCGTGACGGCACCGACGACGTCGGGGAAGTCCTGGGCCACCAGCTTGAACACCGCGCCCGTGCCCAGGCCGAGGACCCCGGCCAGGGTGAGGCAGCAGATGGTGAGCGGCACCATGTCCTCGTACGTGAAGCCGATGGTGACCGCCAGGACGGCGATAGCCACGAAGGCCACGCGCAGAACCCAGGCCGCACCGACCTTGTCGGACAGCCACCCGCCGATGGGACGCCCCACCACCGCCACCGCCGCGAAGCCGGCGGCGCGTGCCGCGGCGTCGGGCTTGTCGAGGTGGTGGATCTCCTTCAGGAAGACCGGCAGGAACGCGAACATGGCGACGAAGCCGCCGAACACCAGGAAGTAGTAGAGCGTGGGCGCCCACGCCGCGGGGCGCTCCTTGAACACCTTGAGCGGTGCGAGGAAGCCGCCCTTCTTCTCGGCCGGCTGGAACGCCGGGGAGTCCCTGGCGAACAGCACGAACAGCGCCAGCGTGACGCCGATGAGGCCGATGGCCACGATGAACGGCACCGTGAGGTTGGTGGCCTTGGCGATGCGGGGAGCCGTGAGGCCACCCACCACCGTGCCGCCCATGCCGATGCCGTAGATGCCCAGCGCCCAACCCTGGCGCCCGGGCGGGAACCACTTGTTGACGTAGGGCACGCCGATGGCGAACGATGCGCCGGCGAAGCCCAGGAAGAAGCCGATGATGATGAGTGCGGCAAATGAGTTGTGCCAGGTTGCCAGGGCCGCGAGGGGGATGATCGTGAAGGCGAGCAACCCGATGAAGACCTTCCGGCCGCCCACGCGGTCGGTGAGGATTCCGAGGGGAATGCGCAGGATCGAGCCCATGAGCACGGGCACCGCGATCACGATCGCCACCTGCAGGGTGCTCAGCCCCAGCTGATCCTTGAACTCGGGGCTCAGCGGGCCGAGCATGCTCCACGCGTAGAACGTGACGAGGAAGCCCAGCGTCGCGAGTACGAGGGCAAGGGTGCTGCCCTTGCGTACCTCGGGGTTCATCGGGATGACCTCCCGTTCGGGGTTGCGCCACCCGCCCGCGCCTGCGTGCGGGAGCGGTAGAGGATCGGGGAACGGACGATGTACCCCACCGGCACGCTCCAGGCGTGCACCAGGCGGGTGTAGGGCCAGATCGCCAGCAGCAGCCATGCGGCCACCACGTGCGCCTGGTACAGCACCGGCGCGCCGCTCACCAGCGACACGTCGGGGTTCAAGGTGAAGATTCCGCGGAACCATGGGGCGATGGTCTCGCGGTAGTCGTACGGGCCGCTGAGGACGTTCTTGGCTATGGTCATCCACATGCCGATGCCGATGACCACGGCCAGCATTCCCTCGGCTGCCCAGTCCCACGCGGTGGTGGTGATGCGCACCTGGCGGATGAGGATGCGGCGCGCCAGCAGGATGACGAAGCCGATGACCAGGATGGACCCGGCGATCATTCCCGAGGTGACGGCCATGAGGTGGTACGCGTGCTCGGACATGCCGACCGACTCGGTCACGCCCGACGGGATGAGGATGCCCACGAAGTGGCCGGCCAGCACCAGCAGCAGGCCCACGTGGAACAGGATGATCCCCGGGCGCAGCCACCTGCGCTCGAGCAGCTGGGTGGACCGCGCGGTGATGCTGTAGCCGTCACGGCGGTACCGCCAGATGTGCCCCACCACGAACGACCCGATTGCCAGGTACGGCAGGGCGAGGAACAGGAACACGTCGAGGCGGCTCATCGGGAACCTCCGGTGGTGGAGCCCGCGCACGCGAGCCCGCTCATGGGCTCGGGCATGACCTCGGGCGGCGCAAAGGGCTCGAGGCCGATGGATTCGGTGGGTGGGCCCTCCATGGCGAGGGTGCGCACCAGGGCGACCTCCTCGTCGGTGAGGGGCGGAAGCGCGCTGGTGACCGCGGCGATGACGGCGGCGAACGGGCTTCCGGCATCCTCAAGCGCGAGTCGCAGCAGTTCGATCACGGGCAGGTTGTCGCGCAGCATCTGCAGCCCCGCCGGGTGCCCGGTGCCCGCGAACTCGAGCGCCATGGGCAGGTGGTCGGCCAGTTCGGTGCCGTCGGGCTCGTAGCCGGCTTCGCGGTACTGGTGACGAAAGGCCAGGAGCGCGATGCCCCGCTGGCGGCGGTCGCCGTAGGTGACGTACGTGAGGTCGAGCGACGTGCGCCGCGACATGTCGAAGGTGCCCACGTACTCGCCGCGCAGTGCGTCGGCGGGCTGCGCCGCCCACCACTGGGTGGCCGGCACCAGCAGGTCGCGGGCCGCGGACGGCGCAAGTTCGTGCGCCGCCTCGGCGATGGCCGATCGGGCGGCCAGCACGTCGTCGTCGGGGAACCGCAGCATGAGGGCCGCGATGTCCATGACCTCGGCGGCATCCACCATGGCGTCAGTGGTGGCCATCACGCCACCCCGGGGGCCGGCGTGCCGAAGGCGGGTGGTGGTGGCTCCTTGCCGCCGCAGGCGCAGCCCCCGCTGCCGCACCC
>CAIYRJ010000209.1 GCA_903928615.1 uncultured Actinomycetes bacterium
CTCCGTGGCCACCCGCACCATCGCCATCACCGAGGTGAAGGCCAACCTCCTCAAGCTCGTCACCGAGGTCGGCGAGACCGGGGACGAGATCGTGATCACCCGCAGGGGACGGCCCATCGCGCGCCTGGTGCCTGCGGCGTTCGCCCATCCGCTCAAGGGGTCACTCGTGCTGCCCGACGACATGGCGGCGTACGACCTCTCCGCGGAATGGGCGGGTAGCGATCTCGCATGAGCGATGCGTGCGTGCTCGACACCTACCCCTGGCTCCACCTCATCGAGGACACCGGCCGAATTCCGCGCACCGCGCAGCGGCTTATCGGCGGCGGCGTCACGCTGCACGTGCCGGCGATGTGCCTGTGGGAGGTCGCGATGCTCATCGAACGGGGCCGGGTGCAGATCAACGACCCGCGCATGAGCGCCGAGCGATGGCTGCGCACGGCGCTCGCCTCACCCTGCGAGCTTGCGCAGCTCACGCCGCGCATCGCCGCATGCTCCGCCGAGCTCGGGCGCGAGGGCTTCCACGGCGACCCCGCCGACCGCATGGTCTATGCAACGGCCCGGGTGCTTGACCTCCCCCTCATCACGGGTGATCAGAGGATCCACGCCTTCGAGGCCACGCTGCCGCGTCGTGCGAAGCGCCTCGCCGTGTGGGACTGACCTAGCGCACCACGGCGGTGCCGGTGGAGCGCGCCGTGATTGCGGTGCCCCCCACGGGGCTCACGCGCACCCCGGTGCTCACCGACACGCGCTGGCCCTCGCGCAGGGCGCGCGCCGCCGACGCCCCCAGCGCCACGCGCACCGTGGCGCTCGCGGGCAGCGAGCCATCGGCGGCCACCCGCACGGTGGCCACCCCGCGGCCGAGCGTGGCGCCGCGCACCGAGCGGCGGATGGTCACGGCTGCGCGCACCGTGGCCCCCTGCGGGGCGCGCCCGCCGAGAGACACGGTGACGGGCACGCTCACCCGACGCGTGCTGGTGCGCACCACGGCGCGACGGGTGACGCGCGCGGTCACCGATGCCGAGGCCAGGCCGGTGGAGGCCTCCGCCCCCGAGCCCCCCGACCCCGCCGACCCATCGCCCGACAGGCCGCCGCCGGTCCCGCCGCTCACCGGCCCCGACGGCCCGAGGGTGATCACGTCGCGCACCGTGCCGTCCACCGACAGGAACTCCGCCGTGAGCAGCGCGTCGGTAGCCGTGATGCGCATGGCGCCATTCGACCCGCTGTAGTGCGCGCGGCTCTGGGCCACGGCCGTGGCCGGGAAGGCCGTCACCGACTGCCCGCCGATGCCGTTCACCACGTAGGGAAGGCCGTCCACCTCGAGGCGCTCGTAGTAGTGGTCGTGGCCGTTCAGCACCAGGTCGGCGCCCCACTCGCGGAAGGGCCAGCGCATGCCCGCGTACGGACCGCGTGCGCTCGAGGTGTACGGCGGGTGGTGCACCGCCACCACCTTGAAGGGCGCGTCCGAAGCCGCCATCGCGGGCTGCAGCCACGCCTTCTGCGCGGCCATGTCCGCGGAATTGCGAAGGGCCTCATCGGAGTCGAGCATGAAGAAGTGCACCGGCCCCATGCGCACGTCGTACCAGCGCTCGTTGCCGGGCAGCGAGAAGTAGCCCAGGTAGTTGGAGATGCCGGCATCGGAGTACTCGTGATTGCCGGCGATGGGCCAGAGGCGGTTGGTGGGCGACGTGCCCCCCGCGCAGTTCGGTCCGCTGGCCGCGCCCGCGAGGAACCCGCAGTAGTACTTGCCCACCGTGCGGTCGAACTTGCCGGTGCCCGATCCCCCGGCCGACGAGTAGTAGTTGTCGCCCAGCAGAACGAGCTGGTCGGGCGCCCACCCGGCAACCATCGACGCCACCGCGGCCTGGTTGGCGTTGTCCACGCCGGGGTCCCCGATCACGCCGATCTCGGTGGAGGCCGACGCGGCCGCGTCGATGGCCGGCGTGGGCGCAGCGAGAACTGCCGCAGGGCCAGAAGCCGCGACAAGGGGCATGGAGGCAACGGCTGCGGAGAG
>CAIYRJ010000210.1 GCA_903928615.1 uncultured Actinomycetes bacterium
AAGGCCTCGTGGGCGCGCAAGGGATCGAAGGTCACGGCCAGCTTCCGCCCGGTTTCCGGTGCGCCGCGCAACGTCATTCGCGCCACGCGCAAGGGCACGCGGACGCGCACGGGCACCTGCGCCGTGCGCACGGTGAAGCGCACCCGCACCGTCACCTGTCGCATCACGCTGCCGAAGGGGCGCTGGACCGTCGCAGCCGAGGCGCGCCGCGGGGCGACGACGGTGGCGCGGGCGAGCCGCGCGTACCGCATCGGCTGACCGCCGCCTGATGCATATCTGGCACACTCCGTGATGCATACGCGAGTCGCCGCCACCTAGCGTGGCCGGCATGGCACCGGAGGCGCCGCATGGAGGGCAAGCGGGTGAAGCGGATGACGTTCAACGCCGACGCCGATCTGCTCGCGCGGGCGCAGCAGCTGCTCGGCACCAGCACGGCCACCGACACCATCAACACGGCGCTTGCCCAGGTGGTGAGGACAAGCGCCCTGGCGGGCTTGCGCGACCTGCCGATCGACGACCTCACGCCCGAGGTGCTGAAGCAGCTGCGCAAGCCGCGGGAGTTCTGAGGTACCTCGCCGACACCAGCGTGTGGACATGGTCCAGGCGCGTCCCCGACCTCTTCGAGGAGTTCCACGCCGACGTGGACCTTGGGGTGGTGGCCACCTGTCATCCCGTGGTGATGGAGCTGCTCTACTCCGCCCGCTCGTCAGCTGAGTTCCGGGGCATGCGCAGTCAGTTGGCGCTCCTGCCCACCTGCCGCATCGGCCCTCCCCAATGGGATCGCGCCCTCGAGATCTACGGCCTGCTCGCCGACCAGGGGCCGCTGCACCAGCGGCAGGTAGGCCACGCCGACCTGCTCATCGCCGCCGCAGCGGAGTCAGCCGGCATACCGGTGATCCACTACGACGGCGACTTCGACCTCATCACCGAGGTGTCGGGCATCGACACCCGCTGGGTGCGCCCGCGGGGCAGCCTCGAGTAGGCACCCCCACCCCGGTCAGCGCGTACGGCGGCTCGGGCGCGCGATGCGGCTCGCCGGGACGCCCGTGGCGTCGGGGGAATCCTCCCCCGCGAACGCCGTGAGCTGGATGAGCTCCCCCTCCACCTCGAGCCCCGATCCCACCACGCCGGTGCCGGCAAGGCGCAGGTCGGTGCCGAGTCCGGCGGCCGGGCCCCGCGTGCGCCGCGCCGTGGCCACCGCGCCGAGGAAGGCCTCGGCCGAGTCACCAGGCGGCGGCGTGCCGTCGAGCTCGTGCAGAGCGTCCAGCATGTAGCCGGTGAGCAGCGCCTCGTGCAGGCGCGCGAACACCTCCGGCCGCGACACGGCGTCCATGCACACGGTGCGACCTCCCGCGCCCAGCACCATGCCGCACTGGCCGGGCTGCAGCGGGAAGGCCCCCGCCAGGTCGTCGAGGCGCGGGCGCTCGTGCTCGATCAGGTCGCCGTGCTTGGACGTGCCCGACCGGAACCCATGCCTCACCTCCTTGAGCTCCACGGCGTCCCACACGGCGTCCTGCGCCACGCCGCGCGCGAGCGGCGCCGACTGCAGTTGCATGGCCTTGGCCCGCCGCACCTCGGGTGCCGGCGTGCGCCCGGCGGGACGGAACTCGTCGCTCTCGTACCGCCAGCGGCCCACCTCGATGCACGACACCGGCACCGGCACCGTGGCGCCGGCCTCCACCAGCACCGCCACGTTGATGATGCGGTCCTGCTTGGCGCCGGCGATCTCCTCGCCGTCGTAGAGCAGTACGCGGTCGGCGGTGGGGTTGATCACCACGATCTCTCCCACGTCGCCGGCCTCATCGACCTCCTTCACGGTGAACCCGCGCGCGCTGGCCTCGGCCAGCGACACGTATGCGCACACCGGGTCGGCTGCAGGGAACAGCGGCGTCACCGAAATGCCCCGGTGCACCACGGCCTCGCCCGCCTGCAGCGGCAGCGCCGCGGCCTCCTCCTCGATCACCTTCGCCATGCCATCTCCTCTCCGCTTCGACACCCGTGTGTCATCGCGGGAGAGGAGAGTCCTTACACGGCGGGCCCTATTCGGCGGGCTGGGCGGTGGCCTTGTCGAACATGATGTAAAGGCGGTCAGGGTTGTTCTGCCTGCTTGAGCGCATGCTGCCCATCATCGCCACGTCCCGGTTGTTC
>CAIYRJ010000211.1 GCA_903928615.1 uncultured Actinomycetes bacterium
CCATGCGGCAGATGGCCCGGAGGCCGGGGCCGCCGGTGAGGCACTGCTGGCCTTCCGCTCGCTGGAGGTCGCGGACCTCATGCCGTACCTGCAGGCCGCGCGACGCTCTCCCGGGCTCCGCCTGGCTGCAGGGCGCGCGCTGGGCGGCATGGAACCGCGCTCGCCGGAGGACGCCCTGAGGATCGCGGCCGGTCCGGCCGCCGGCCCGGCACTCGGTGATTCCTCGCGCCTCGCGCTCCCCCACGAGGCACTGGCCAGGGGATCGTGCTCCCCGGCAGAGCGCGGGCTGCTGCTGCACGTGCTGCTCGAGCAGGTGGGGGAGGCGCCGGTGCGCACGGTGATCATGGACGGCGACGCCATCACCCGCATGGGCGACCTCGCCGTGCGTGCGTCAGATGGGTCCCGGGTCGATCCCGCTGCGGTCGGCACGGACGGGCCCGCGCTGGCCCACGCCACGGGCGCGTAGCAGCAGGGCTCCGCCCGTCGCGCCGAGCACGAGCACGGCAGCCGCACCGGCCCAGTACCCCCATGTGAGGCCGGCGTCGAGCGTGTCCGCCGACCCCAGCGCCGAGGCGATGAGGGCCACGCCCACGGCACCTCCCGCGAACCGGGCCACCACCGAGAGGGCGCTCGACGTGCCGAGCGAGCGATCGGGCAGGGCGTTCAGCACGAGCGCCGCCGACACCGGGACCACCAGTCCGTTGCCGATGCCCATGAGGACCAGCGCGGTGAGGGTCCAGGGGACCGTGGACGGCGCCGCCGCCGGTATCGCGAAGGCCGCCACCAGCGCCATGAGGCCGGCGAGGATGCACGCAGCCATGCCGGCCGGTCCTGCTGCCGTGAGCCGTGCCCCCGCCCGCGACATCAGCCAGTAGGCCACGGCCATCGGCAGCAGCATGAGGCCGTATCGCACCGGGCCGAGCCCGGCGATCACCTGCAGGTCGATGGTGGCGAGGAACAGCACGCCCATGAACGCGACGTACGAGGCGAACAGCACGAGCGACGCGCCCGCCACGGCGGGGCGCGCGAGAGCGCGCACGTCGAAGGCCGGCGGGGGGGTGGTGGCCTCGCGCGCGACGAAGGCCAGCAGCAACAGCGCTCCCACCAGCAGGAGGCCCACCACCCATGGGCTCGACCACCCCAGGCGAGGCGCCTCGATGAGCGCGGCGATGATGGGCACCAGCGCCACGAGGGCCAGCGCGGCCCCGGCGACGTCAAGAGGAACCCCCGCCGGGCCCCGACCGCGTGGCAGCACCCGCATGCCTGCGACCAGGGCAACGCCCAGGACGGGCACGGGCAGCAGGAACGCCCAGCGCCAGCCGATGGCTGCCACCACCACCCCGCCCAGCACGGGTCCGAGCGCCAGGCCCAGTGCGCCCGCCGATGCCCACGTGCCGAGCGCCCGCGTGCGCTCTGCCGGTGCGAAGGCCATTGCCGTGATCGCCATGGCCGGCGCCAGCATCATTCCGGCGCCGACGCCCATGAGCGCGCGGGCGAGGATGAGCACGGGCAACGACTCCGCCAACCCGCCCAGCAGCGACGCCACGCCGAACAACGCCATCCCTGCGAGGAAGACGCCCTTGCGACCGAACCGCTCGGCCACCGCCGCTCCGGGGACGAGCAGGCTCGTGAGCGCCACCGTGTAGGCGTCCACCACCCACGCAAGTTCCGAGGCGCTGGCGCCGAAGCGCTGGCGGATGTCCGGCAGCGCGACGTTCACGAACGTCAGGTCGATCGAGAGGAAGAAGGCGGCCATCGCGACGATGGCGAGCACCATGCGGGGGCGCGCGACGGGCACAGCCCGATGCTACGGGGTCACGGCGCCGTGGCCGGCACCGCCCGGAACACATAGGTGGCATCGGTGCGCGCGCGTGGCAGCGTGGTGCTCCATGTCGCACCGGACCCGGCCGGGATGGTCCACATCCTCGCCACGGACGTCGGGGATGCAGTGGCGGCCGCGTTGAAGCTGCCCGTCGGTACATCGGCGAAGTCGGTGTAGAGGTAGACCCGCCACTCCCGCGAGGGGTCGGGGATCGTCACCGTGGCCGTGAGCGACATGGGCTTCCCCGGCGGGGGCGACGGCATCTCGGGCTGGTCCTGCATCCCCTCGTTGTTCGTGCTCGTGGTCACGCGCACGGGTGCCGTCACCGGCCCTCCGGGCGTGCGATCGACGATGCCGGGGATGGCCACCCCGTAGTTGCCCTCGCCCGTGGAGTCGTCATAGATGGAGTACACCCATGGCGCGCAGGCATTGGTGATGTCGCCCCCAGATGAGAACGGGCACGCCGCGCCCACCTGGTTGGCCTCCGCGCGCGACTTCTGCACGGCCCCGACACCGGCGGTGTAGAGGGTGGAGTGCCGCGGGTTGCCCGCGGTGTTGCCCGACCCCCAGTTGGCGCCCGAGGTGAACGGGCGGAAGAGCCCGTTGTCGCCGATCGTGATCTCGCCCGCACCGATTCGCATGACCGGAACGATGTGGTCGTACTCGGGCGCGCCCGGGGCGTCCTCCTCGAGCAGGTTCGTGTTGTTGAGCACGCCGATGATCACGCGCGACCCCACGCGGGCGCGCGCCTCGATCCACCCGAGGAAGGCATCGGCGCCACGACCCGGGGGTCCGGCGCCCTCCGCCGGGTCGAAGCCCTCGGCCTGCAGCCGCATGGCACGTGCCGCCCGCTGCCAGGTGCTGCCCTGCGCGGGCCACGTGAGCAGGAGGTGGTTATCCGGATCGGATTGGTCGGCATCCGGGCTGCCCGCGGCCAGCTGCCGGGCGGTCCACTGCGAGGTGTACTGCCCCAGCGTCATGCCGGCGGCGATGAACGCGGCCTCGCCGCAGTAGCCGCTGTTGGCGTTCCACTGCAGGCGCACGGGCATGGTGGACGGCGCGGCACCGGTGGCATCCGGGCTCGCCGCATCCGATCCGCACCCCGACAACGGCAACGCCATCGCCAACGCGGCCACCACCCCGGCGGCTGCGGGCGTGCGCACGGCTACACCGGGATGGTCTCGGTGGTGCGCGACCCCTTGGGCCCGGCCACGATCGCGCGAAGCGCCGTGCCCTTGGCGGGCTTGCCCTTCATCACCACCGTCACCGCGACGGTGCGCCCCTTGCGGGCGCCCCGCACGTTCAGCACCTTGGCGGATCCCGCCTTCACCCTGGTGCCCGCGATGCGCGTGCCCGCGAGCATCGGCAGCACCTTGCCCGCCCGGGTCTCGAGCCGGAACGCGTAGTTGCCGCTCGCGGCGTAGCGGAGCCTGAAGGTGATGGTGGTGCGCCCGCCTGCGGTGGCCGTGCGCACGCGGCTGGTGACCGGGGTCACCACGTCGGTGGGGCCGCTGGGCTTCACGCTCGGGGTGGGCACGGGCGGTGGCGGCGGAGCCGGGGCCGTGTTGCCGGTGGTGA
>CAIYRJ010000212.1 GCA_903928615.1 uncultured Actinomycetes bacterium
CCGACCTCGGGCCGCGCATCACCGAGGATCCCCGCTACTTCGCGATGGGCCTGCCGGGTGCGCTGCCGGGCTGCTGGCTGCGTGAGGGCCTCGCCGATCGCCTGGTGCGCGCGGCCGACTCGCTGCCCGACGGCATGGTGCTGCTGGTGTGGGACGGCTGGAGGTCGATCGCCACGCAGTCGGCGCTGTTCGAGGCCTACGTCGAGGACCTCGCCCAGCAGTACCCCGACATGGCGCGCGCCGAGCTCGAGCAGGTGGCGCGGCCCTACGTGACCCCGCCGGACCCCGGTCACCACGCCCCGCCCCCGCACCTCACCGGAGGCGCGGTGGACCTCACGCTCGCCCTGGCCGACGGCACCGAGCTCGACCTCGGCACGGGCTTCGACGCCTTCGTGCCGGAGGCGGGAGCGGCGGCGCTGGAGGACATCGACATGCCGGCCCGCGCGAACCGGCGCCTGCTGTTCCATGCGCTCACCGAGCAGGGGTTCACGGCGTACGTGGAGGAGTGGTGGCACTTCGACTTCGGCGACCAGTTCTGGGCGGCGGTCACGGGCGGCACGCCGCGCTACGGACCCGCCGGGGAACCCCCACGGGAATAGCATCGGCAGGGTGACCAGCCACACGCCCACCGCGCGTCCCGCATCGGGGCTCGCGATCATCCCGGCCCTGCTGGGGCTGGTGCGCTTCCAGCACACGGCGTTCGCGCTGCCATTCGCGTTCGCCGGCGCGCTCATGGCCACCAACGCCATGCCGCCGTGGTCGACGCTCGGGTGGATCCTGCTGGCGATGGTGGGCGCCCGGTCGCTCGCGATGGCCCTGAACCGCCTCATCGACCGGCGCCTCGATGCCGCCAATCCGCGCACGGCGGGGCGTCACCTGCCGTCCGGGCGCCTCACCACCGGCCAGGTGTGGGCGTTCGCCGCGGTGAGCCTGGCCGCGATGCTCGGTGCGGTGAGCCAGCTGCCGGAGATCACCTGGTGGCTCTGGCCCGTGCCCGTGGCCCTGTTCGTGGTGTACCCGTACACCAAGCGCGTCACGTGGGCATGCCACCTGGTGCTCGGGCTCTCCATCGGCATCGCCCCGATCGGCGGGTGGATCGCCGTGACGGGCGCCTTCGCGCTGTCGCCGGTGCTGCTCTGGATCGCCGTTGCCGCGTGGATCGCCGGCTTCGACGTCATCTATGCCCTGCTGGACGTCGAGCACGACCGGCAGGCCGGCATCCGGTCGATCCCCGCCCGCTTCGGCGAGCCCGGGGCGCTGCGCATCGCGGCGGGGCTGCACGTGCTGGCGGTCATCCTGCTGGTGCTCGCCGGCATCACCGCGTCGGTCACGTGGCCGTACTACGTGGGCGTGGCGGCCTGCGCGCTGATCCTCCTCTGGGAGCACGCCACCGTGCGCCCCGGGGATGAGGCCCGCATCCAGGCCGCCTTCGGCACCGCCAATGGCGTGATGTCGCTGGTGTTCCTCGCCGGGGTGATCGGCGAGGTGGCCGTCGCCTGAGGCCATGGTCACCGCGCGCGGCCTGGTGCACGCGTACGGGGAGCGGCGCGCCGTGGACGGCGTGGACCTCGCACTCGCGCCCGGTGAGCGCCTTGCGCTGGCCGGCCCCAACGGCGCGGGCAAGAGCACCCTGCTGCGCCTGGTGGCCACCCTGCTGCGGGCGCAGTCCGGTTCGCTCGAGGTGCTGGGCGAGGAGATCCCGGGCGGCACGCGCATCGCCCGGCGCGGAATCGGATACCTGGCCCACGATCCCCTGGTGTACCTCGACCTCACGGCACGGCAGAACCTCGAGCTCTACGGCGACCTCTACGGCATCGATGATCGCGATCGCCGCATCGACGACCTGCTCGAACGCGTGGGCCTGCTCGGCCGTGCCGAGGACACCGTGCGCACGTTCAGCCGCGGCATGGCCCAGCGCCTCGCGCTCGCGCGCATGCTGCTGCACCGCCCGCGCCTGCTGCTGCTCGACGAGCCCCACGCGAGCCTCGACGCCCGCGGCGCCACGCTGCTCGACGATGAGCTGGCCACGGCAACCGCCGACGGGCGCTCCGCCATCATCGTGACCCACGAGGTGGAGCGCGTGGCGCGGGTGGCCGATCGCCTCATGGTGCTGCGTGCCGGGCGCGTGGTGCTCGACGAGCCCACCGCCGGGCTCGACCCCATGGCCGTGCGCCGCCGGTACGAGGAGGTGGCGGGGTGAGGAGCCGCCAGCTCATGGCGCTCGTGCGCAAGGACCTCCGCCTCGAGCTGCGCACCCGCGAGACCATCGTGGCGATGGTGCTGTTCGCCATCGTGATGCTGGCGATCCTGCAGTTCGGGTTCGGCACGCGCGATGACGACCTCACGCGCTTCGTGGGCGGGCTCATGTGGGTCACGCTCGCGTTCACCGCCGTGCTCGGCGTGGGCCGCTCGTACGTGGCCGAGCGCGAGCAGCGCGTGCTCGACGGCCTGCTGGTGTCGCCCGTGCCGCGCACCGTGATGCTCGGGGCCAAGGCCATCGCCATCTTCCTCTACATGACCGCGGTGGAGATCGTGGTGATCCCGCTGGTCGGGGTGTTCTTCGTGAAGGGCCCCTACTGGGACGCCATCGGGTGGATCGCCATCGCGGCCGTGCTCGCCAACATCTGCATCGCGCTGTCCGGCACGCTCTTCTCGGGGCTCGCGCTCTTCACCCGCGCGCGCGACCTGATCCTGCCCGTGCTGTTCCTCCCGGCGCTGGTTCCGGTGGTCATCGCGGGGGCCGGCGCCACCCATGCCGTGGCAGGAGGGCCACATGACATGAGCGAGTGGCGCGGGTACTGCCTGTTCCTGCTCGCATACGCGATACTTTTTGCCCTTGTCTCAGTCGCGACCTATGACGCCGTCTTCGACGACTGACGGCCCCGCACGCATCCCCGGCCAGCGCGCCGCGGTGATCTGGGGCGTCCTCGCGACGATCCTCGTGGTGGTGTCCACCATCGGGGTGTTCCTCATCGCGCCCGAGGACGCCGACCAGGGGATCATCCAGCGCATCTTCTACTTCCATGTGGCCATCGCCATCGCATCGCTCATCGCGTTCGCCGTGGCGTGCGTGGCGGGCATCCTCTACCTGCGCTCGCGTGACGAGCGGTGGGATGACGTGGGCGAGGCCAGCATCCGCATCGGCCTGCTGTTCTCGGTGCTCGTGGTGATCACGGGATCGATCTGGGCGAAGGCCTCGTGGGGCACCTGGTGGGTGTGGAGTGATCCGCGCCTCGTGACGTACCTGATCGTCGTGCTGATCTACGCCGCCTACTTCGTGCTGCGGTCGTCGGCCGAGGACGATCGCAAGATGCGCTACTCGGCCATCTACGCCATCGCGGGCTTCGCATCGGTGCCGCTGTCGTTCTACTCGGTGCGCGTGGCGGAGTCGTTCGTGCACCCCGTGGTGTTCACGTCGAGCGGGGCCAACATGCCCGGCACCATGCTCTGGTGGTTCATCGTGTCGCAGGCAGCGATGATCGCCCTGTTCATCGCCCTGCTCGAGGTCGACCTGCTGGGCCGCCGCTCCGAGCGCGCGCTCCGGCGCCTTGCGATGCGACTGGAGAGCGCATGAGCGGCGGAGCGCAATACGTGGTGGCCGCGTACGCGGTCATCTGGTTCCTCGTGCTGGCCTACGTGGTGATGCTGGGAGCTCGCACGGCGCGCGTGGGCCGGCAGGTGGAGGCCATCACGCGCATGCTCGACCGTCGCGAGGCGGAGGAGTCGGGCACCGAGCCCGAGAAGGCCGAGGAGCGCGCCTGATGGCCCGCGACCTCTACCCGGTGTTCCTCGACCTGACCGACCGCCTCGTGGTGGTGGTGGGAGGGGGCCAAGTGGCCACCGAGCGCGCCGCGAAGCTGGCGGCCCACGGCGCACGGGTGCGCGTGGTGAGCCCCGCGCTGGGCGATGCCCTCGCGGCCATGGTGGCCGACGGCCGCGTGGCCGAGCACCGCGCGCGTCCCTACGCACCCGGCGACCTCGACGGCGCGGCGCTGGTGGTGGCGGCCACCGATGATGCCCAGGTCAACAGGCAGGTGCGCGACCACGCCCGGGCGACCGGGGCCGAGGTGAACGTGGCCGATGACCCCGAGGGGTCCACCGCGGTGATTCCCGCCCTCATGCGCGAGGGCGACCTGGCCATCGCCATCACCACCGGGGGCGCCAGCCCCGTGGTGTCGCGTCGCATCCGCGAGGACCTGCAGCAGCGCTTCGGCCCGGGCTGGGCCGGCCTCATCGCCCTGCTCGCCGATACGCGCGAGGAGCTCATCGCCGTGCACCCGGACATCGCATCGCGCCGCGCCGCGGTGGAGGCCCTGCTCGACTCCGGCGTGGTGGACGACATCGCCTCCCAGGGCCCCGAGGCCTGCCGGGCGCGCGTGCGCGCCGCGCTGGGCCTGGACGCCGCCGCCGTGGAGGCCGCCTGATGCCCCACCTGCTCGTCGTCGGCATCTCGCACAAGACCGCGCCGGTGGAGCAGCGCGAGAAGGTGGCGCTCACCGAGACCACCGCACGCACCATGGCGCGTGAGCTCGTGCGCCACCCGGACATCGCCGAGGCCGTGGTGCTCTCCACGTGCAACCGCACCGAGGTCTACGTGCACGCCCTCGAGGCCGGTGGCGCCGAGGATGCCGTGTGCGAGTCGCTCGTGCTGCACAGCAAGGACATGACCCGCAACGAGTTCGACTGCGTGCGCTACGCGCACCTCGACGACCGCGCGGTGGCGCACCTGTTCCGCGTGGCGTCCAGCCTCGATTCGATGGTGGTGGGCGAGAGCGAGATCCAGGGCCAGGTGCGGCACGCGTGGGAGCGCTGCGCCGAGGAGGAGTGCACGGGCGTGCTCATCGACCGCCTGTTCCGCCAGGCGCTGGAGACCGGCAAGCGCGTGCGCACCGAGACCCGCGTGGCCGTGCGCCCGGTGTCGGTGTCCACGGTGGCGGCCGACCTCGCCCGTGAGGCCATCCCCGACCTCGGCGGCAGGCGCGGCCTCGTGGTGGGCGGCGGCCAGATGGCCGAGGCCACCGCGCGGGCGCTCATGGAGCGCGGGCTCGGCGAGCTGGTGGTGATCAACCGCACCGTCGGCACCGCCCGCGAGATCGCCGAGCGCCTCGGCGGCATGGGCCTGGGCTACGACTGCCTGCCCGATGAGCTCGCCATGGCCGACGTGGTGCTCTGCTCCACCGACGCCCCGCACCCGGTCATCTCGGCCGAGCAGGTGACGGTGGCCCTCGAGGACCGCCCCGGCCGGCCGATGGTGCTCATCGACATCGCCGTGCCCCGTGACGTGCACCCCGATGCCTCGGGCGTGCATGGCGCCGTGCTGTTCGACATCGACGACCTCGAGCGCGTGGTGGCCCAGCATCGCGACGAGCGCGAGGAGCACGCCAAGCGTGCCGAGGTGATCGTGGGCGAGGAAGTCGAGCGCTACGCCGGCTGGCGCTCCGGCCTTGCCGTCACGCCGGTCATCACGTCGCTGCGCGAGATGGCCGAGGCCATCCGCCAGGGCGAGATCGCCCGCGTGGCGGGCCCCGACGGGGACATCAGCCCCGAGGAGGCCGAGCGCATCGACCAGGTCACCAAGGCGATCCTCAACAAGCTGCTGCACGAGCCCACCGTGCGCGCACGCGAGGCCGCCACCAGCATCGACGGCCTGCGCCACGTGGAGTCGCTGCGCATGCTCTTCGGCCTCGACCTGCCCGAGCGGGGGCCGCGGCAGCCCGAGCCCGACGGCGCCCCGGGCATCGTGGCCCGCCCCGGCGCCCCCGGCTGACGGGCACCCGTGCGCGTGACCGTGGCCACGCGCCGCTCCGCCCTGGCCCTCGCGCAGTCGCGGGCCGTTGCGCAGGCCCTCGAGGCGTCGGGCCATGACGCGCCGCTGCTCGAGCTGACCACCGCGGGTGACCGCTGGAGCCTCGCCGGCGCCGATGCGGCGCCCGGCATGGACGTGAAGGGCATGTTCGTGAAGGAGCTCGAGGAGGCCCTCCTCGATGGCCGCGCGGACATCGCCGTGCACTCGGCCAAGGACCTCCCCGGCGAACTGCCCCCGGGACTGGCGGTCATCGCCACCCCGCGGCGCGAGGATCCCTCCGACGTGCTGGTGGGAAGCCCCGGCGGGCTCGAGGCCCTTCCGGATGGCGCACGCGTGGGCACCACGAGCCCGCGCCGCAGCGCGCAGGTGCGCGCCGCGCGTCCCGACGTGCAGGTGGTGGAGGTGCGTGGCAACGTGGATACCCGCCTGGCCAAGCTCGATGCCGGCGAGGTGGACGCCCTGGTGCTCGCCGCCGCGGGCCTGCGGCGCCTTGGCATTGACCGCCCCGACGCCGTGGCGCTGCCGCTCGAGGTGTGCCTGCCGGCGGCCGGGCAGGGCATCGTGGCGATCGAGGGCCGTGCCGGGGACTCCCCGGTGCGCGAGGCCTGCGCGCTCATCGACGACCCCGCCGCGCACGCCTGCCTGCTGGCCGAGAGGGCATTCCTCGCGCGGCTGGGTGGCGGCTGCAGCGTGGCCGCCGGGGCGCTCTGCGAGCCCGACGGCGATGCGCTGCGGATGCGCGCCTGGTGGGAGGGCACGGGCCGGTTCGCCGACGTGGAGGGCACGGTGGCCGATGCCTCCGCGCTGGGCGCCCGGGCAGCCGAGGAGGTCGGCGCCCCGTGAGCGAGGGAATCGTCTACCTCATCGGCGCCGGCCCCGGTGATCCGGGCCTCATCACCGTGCGCGGGCGCGAGGCGCTCACGCGCGCGGACGTCGTGCTCTACGACCGCCTGGGCACCGAGCAGCTGATGCACCTGGTGCGGCCCGATGCCGAGCTCATCGACGTGGGCAAGGCACCCGGGCGCGCCAAGCTCACGCAGGACGAGACCACCGCGCTGCTCGTGCGGCTGGGGCAGGAGGGGCGCGTGGTGGCCCGCCTCAAGGGCGGCGACCCCTTCGTGTTCGGGCGCGGGGCCGAGGAGGCCGAGGCGCTTGTGCGCGCCGGGGTGCGCGTGGTGGTGGTGCCGGGCGTCACCTCGGCCATCGGCGCGCCGTCGGCCGCGGGCATCCCCGTCACCTACCGGGCGATGTCCACGGCGTTCACGGTGGTCACGGGGCATGAGGACCCGGCGAAGGACGCCGAGCAGAACGACTGGGATCGCCTGGCGGGCCTGCCCCACACGCTGATCGTGCTCATGGGCATGGGACGCCTGCGGGCCATCGCCGAGCGGCTCATCGCCGCGGGTCGCCCCGCCGACCAGCCCGCCGCGGCGATCCAGTGGGGCACCACGCCGCGCCAGCGCTCGGTCACGGCCACCCTCGGCACCATCGCC
>CAIYRJ010000213.1 GCA_903928615.1 uncultured Actinomycetes bacterium
GACCCGATCATGGCGAACACCAGCACCAGCGCGAGCACCGCGATGCCGATCGAGGTGGCCAGCGCCACGACGAGCCGGCGGTCCGGTGCCGACGGTGCACGGGCGGGCGCGGGAGCCGGTGCCACGGGGGCGCGTCGCACGGGCGCAGTCACCGCCTCGACGGGCGGCGGCGCGGCAGCCGCTGGCGCGAAGGCCGCGGCGCCGGGAACGGGCCGGGGCACCGCGAGCGCGGCACCGGATGCCCGGCGCGCAGTGGCGGGATCGTCCGCGGACGCCGGCGCGCTCGCGACCTCCTCGCCGAGGGCGCGCAGAGCGATGACCATGCGCGCCAGGGCATCGGGGGAGTCACCCGCGACGCGGCGCACGAGCGCCGGCGTCATCCACGGCACGCGCGCCGCCCAGTCCGCCGTCCACTCACCATGCGGCAGGCGAATGGCGTCCACCGACAGGGCGGATGCCTGCGGCGCCGCACCGTCGGCCAGCACGGCACGGGCGCACCAGCCGCGGGCGCCCACCTGCTCCTCCGGCCGGAGGTCGCGCACCTCGGCGCCGGGCACGCGACCGGCCGCGAGGTCTGCTGCGGCATCGGTCGCCTCCAGCGCCGTGAGGTCGCGGGCCACCGGCGCGCGGCGATCGAGCGGCATGGTGGCCAGCGCCACGCGGGCGAGCTCCGTCGCCAGCACCACGGCGGCCTCGCCGTCGCGCAGGGGCGGTCCGGCAGGCCCCGCGCGCATCGCCCCGAGGCCGACCTCGTCGGTTCCCCGGACATCCACGTCAAGCCGCAGGCGCAGGTCGCGATCGTCCACGTGCGGAGCCTAGAACTCCTGCTCGGTGGGACGCATGTAGACCTCGTTGATGCTCACGTGCGGAGGCTGGGACACCGCGAACATCACGGTGCGGGCGACGTCGTCCGGCACCAGCGGGTCGCCCCCGGGCGGGTCGTCGTAGAAGGCGGTGTCCACGATGCCCGGGGCGATGAGCGTCACCCGCACGCCGGAGCCGTGGAGGTCCTTCCGCAGGGCCTCCGCCATCGCGGTGACGGCCCACTTGCTCGAGGAGTAGAGCGAGCCCGCCCCCACCTGCCGGCCAGAGATGGATCCCATGAGGATCGCGTGCCCGCGCGCGTCGCGAAGCGCCGGGATGCACGCGCGCAGGGTGATGGCCGCGCCGTAGACGTTGGTGAGGATCATCTCCCGCCAGAACTCCGGGCTCTCGTTGAGGAACCCGCGCTTCGCCCCGAACCCGGCGTTCGCGACCACGGCATCGATGCGGCCGAACGCCGCGATGGCTGCCGCGGCCATGCCCTGCACCTGGTCCCACTCCGTGACGTCGCACGTGACCGGCAGCGCCACCGACGGGCCGCCGAGATCCGCCGAGAGCGCGTCCAGCAGCTCACGCCGCCGCGCGGCGATGACCACGCGCCACCCGTCGGCAACGGCGGAACGGGCGATGGCCGCGCCGATGCCCTCCGACGCCCCGGTGATCACCATCACGGGCGCGGCCACGGCTATCGCCCGACCCTGAGCGTGTAGGGACTGCGCCCCGAGGTCGCCCGCACCGACACGTACCAGCGACCCGTGCGCGTGGCCACGTAGCCCAGCTTGGGAGAGCCGCTCGATCCGCGATTCGCCGCCGCGGGGCTGCCGGAGCTGATGGTGCGCGTGCCGGGCGGCCAGAGGGCCAGCTTCAGCCGCGCGCGGGTGGCCCCGGCCGACAGCCGCACCGTCTGGCCCTTGCGAAGGGAGACCGGGTAGACGTCGACGGTGTCGTTCCAGCCGTCGGCGAAGCCGCGCGTGGTCGCGACCGGGGAGAGCGCCTTCGCGCGGCGCACCTCGGGGATGTCGCTGTTGGGCTCGTAGGGATCGTCGGGCGGCAGGGGCAGGGTGATGGCCGCGCGCGGGTTGATGAGCCCCGAACCCGTGCCGGTGTCGCGGCCGCGCGGCCCCATGTCGGTGGCCGTGTTGATGAGCTGCATGAGCACCTGGTACGCCGATGCGCCGGGGTTCACCGCGAACACCTCGGCCGCCACGCCGACCACGAAGGGAGTGGCCATGGAGGTGCCCTCCTTGATCGCGTACCCGGGCGACACCTCGCCCTGCGTCACGCGCGGCGGCACCGACGAGATGATGTCCACCCCCGGGGCCACGAGGTCGACCGAGCGGTTGCGGGTGCTGAAGGTGGCGAGCCCGTACGGCGTGGGGCAGTCGGCGTTCACCACGCCCGAGCACTGGGCCGCCACGCCGAGCACGTTCCAGTACCCGGCCGGGTAGTTGACCGCGCTGTACTCCTGGCCGTCGTTGCCCACCGAGGCAACCACCAGGGCATCGCGCGCGAAGGCCCAGTCGATGACGCGCTGGAAGGCCGGGGAGTCGCCCACCCCTCCCGCCGAGATGTTGATCACCTTCGCGCCGTTCTGCACCGACCAGCGGATGCCCTTGATCATCGTCTCGTCGGTGGAGTAGCCATCCCGGTCGGATATCTGCACCGGGATCACCTCGGCGGTGCCGCGCGCGCCGGGCGCCACGCCCACCACGCCCAGGCCGTTGATCGGCGCCGCGGCGCTGCCGGCGACGTGCGTGCCGTGGCCCGTCTTGCCCCAGTCCTCGGCCGACTGCCGCCCGGTCTGCGCGCTGTAGGGGCGCACGAGGGGCGAGTTCGGGCCCGACCACTCGGGGTGCGTGGAGTCGATACCGCTGTCGAGGATCGCGATGCGCGGTCGTGGCGGGGTGCCCGTGAGGTCGATGCCCCACGTGGTGGCCGGCGTGGTGAGCGCCCACTGGCGACCGTTCGCGAAGTACTCGTCGGTGGGCGCCGAGGGCACCGGCGTGAGCGGCGACGGGGCGGGAGCCGGCACCTGGTCCGGCGCCCTGCGCTCATCGCTGCGGCGGGCAAGCGACCACGCGGCCGATTCCACGCCGGGTCGGCGCAGGGCGCGCTCGCGCAGTGCCGGGTCGGCCGGGGCACGCACGGCCCAGATGCCGGCCTCGGGTGCCGCGGGCTCGATGCGACCGAGCCCCTCGAGCGCAGCGCGGGCCGCGGAGTCGGAGGGCGCGTCGCGGAAGGTGATGAGCAACGACGCGCCATCGGCGCCGGTTGCGAGGCGCGGGGCCGCGGCCTGCCCGATGGCGGGCGTGGCGAGCATCACGGCGGCGGCCAGCCCTGCGAGCGCCGGGCCGAGCGCCCTCCTACTCCTCTGCATACCGGTTGGTGATGGGCATGCGCCGGTCGCGCCCGAAGGCACGCGGCGTGGTCTTGATGCCCGGAGGGCCCTGCCGGCGCTTGTACTCGGCGC
>CAIYRJ010000214.1 GCA_903928615.1 uncultured Actinomycetes bacterium
GGCCCGAAGGGCCGCAACGTGGTGCTCGAGAAGAAGTGGGGCGCCCCCACGATCACCAACGACGGCGTGTCCATCGCCAAGGAGATCGACCTCGAGGACCCGTACGAGAAGATCGGCGCCGAGCTGGTCAAGGAAGTCGCCAAGAAGACCGACGACGTCGCCGGTGACGGCACCACGACCGCCACCGTCCTCGCCTGGGCGATGGTGCGCGAGGGCCTGCGCAACGTGGCCGCCGGCGCCAACCCGATGACCCTCAAGCGGGGCATCGAGGCGGCGGTCGAGGCCGCGGTCGCGTCGATCAAGAGCGGCGCCAAGAAGGTCGAGACCGACCCGGCGGCCATCGCCAACGTCGCCGCCATCTCCGCGGCCGACAAGGAGATCGGCTCGATGATCGCCGAGGCGCTCGAGAAGGTCGGCACCGACGGCGTCATCACGGTCGAGGAGAGCCAGACCTTCGGCATGGAGCTCGACCTGGTCGAGGGCATGCGCTTCGACAAGGGCTACATCTCGCCGTACTTCGTGACCGACCCCGAGCGCATGGAGGCCGTCCTCGAGGACGCCTACATCCTCCTCGTGTCGTCGAAGATCTCGGCGGTCAAGGACCTCCTGCCGGTGCTCGAGAAGGTCATGCAGAGCGGCCGTCCGCTGGTCATCATCTCCGAGGACGTCGAGGGCGAGGCCCTCGCCACCCTGGTGGTCAACAAGATCCGCGGCACCTTCAAGTCGGTCGCGGTGAAGGCCCCCGGGTTCGGCGAGCGCCGCAAGGCCATGCTCCAGGACATGGCCATCCTCACCGGCGGCCAGGTCGTCTCCGAGGAGGTCGGCCTCAAGCTGGAGAACATCGGCCTCGAGCTGCTCGGCCGGGCCCGCAAGGTCGTGGTCACCAAGGACGAGACCACGATCGTCGAGGGCGTGGGCAAGAAGGCCGACGTCCAGGGCCGCATCGCCCAGATCAAGGGCGAGATCGAGAACACCGACTCCGACTACGACCGTGAGAAGCTCCAGGAGCGGCTCGCCAAGCTGTCGGGCGGGGTGGCGATCATCAAGGTCGGCGCCGCCACCGAGGTGGAGCTCAAGGAGAAGAAGCACCGGATCGAGGACGCGGTCCAGACCACCAAGGCCGCGGTCGAGGAGGGCGTCGTCGCCGGTGGCGGCGTGGCCCTGCTCCGGGCCCAGGAGAAGGTCCTGGCCATGGCCAAGACCCTCGAGGGCGACGAGGAGACCGGGGCCCGCATGGTGGCCAGGGCGCTCGAGGAGCCGCTCAAGCAGATCGCGCTGAACGCCGGCTACGAGGGCGGCGTCGTGGTCGAGAAGGTGCGCAACCTCAAGGGCTCCAACGGCCTCAACGCGGCCACCGGTGAGTACGAGGACCTGGTCAAGGTCGGTGTCATCGACGCGGCCAAGGTGACCCGCTCGGCGCTGCAGAACGCAGCCTCGATCGCGGCCCTGTTCCTCACCACCGAGGCGGTCGTCGCCGACAAGCCCGAGCCGCCGGCGCCGATGCCGGGTGGCATGCCGGGTGGCGACATGGGCGGGATGGACTTCTGATCCCACCACCCCCAGCACGCCGGACCGAGGGCGCCCTCCGGGGCGCCCTCGCCGCGTCCGGGCCGCGGAACCGGGACCACCCGGGGCCGGGCTCCGACGGGCGCGTCTAGCCTCGCCCGGGTGCCGGAGGAACGCGTGGTCGACCCGGTGGTCGCGGGGAGCGGGTGGGGGGTGCTGCACCTCTTCTACTCGGTCGACCGCGACCGGGCGGCCGCCGATCCCGGCGGGGCGGCCCGCGTGCTCGGGGCCGTCGCCGACGTCGTCGACGAGGACCACCAGGTGCTCGCGTTCGTCGTGCTCGGCCACAAGGCCGACCTCGGGCTGCTCGCGCTCGGGCCCGACC
>CAIYRJ010000215.1 GCA_903928615.1 uncultured Actinomycetes bacterium
CGGCCGACCTCCTCGATGAGGTCGATCTCGCGCACGAGGTCGGCCGTGCGCCACCAGGGCACCGTCACCACGTGGGCGTCATCGCCCCGCTCCACGCTGCAGCCAAGCCGCTCGAGGATGTCGGCGCTCTCCCCTGCGGGGATCTCGATGCCGAGGATGCCCGCCACCCGCGCGTGGCGCAGGGTGATGGGCGCGGACGCCTGCTCGGGCGCGCGCTCGTCGAGCACGCCCGGCACCAGCGATGCCCCGGCCAGCTCGGCGAGCAGCCGGCATGCGATGGCCATGGCCACGGGCGGCAGGTCGGTGGGCTGGCCCTTCTCGAACCGCGCGCTGCTCTCGGTGCGCAGCCCCAGGCCCAGCGAGGTGCGGATGATGCTGGGGCCGTCGAAGGTGGCGGCCTCGAGCAGCACGCGCGTGGTGCCCTCGCCCACCTCGGCGAACTCCGCGCCGAAGATGCCGGCGATCACCGCGGGCTTCTCGGCGTCGGCGATCACCAGGTGCTCGCTCGTGAGCGTGCGCTCCTGGCCGTCGAGGGTGACGATGCGCTCGCCGTCGCCCGCGCGGCGCACCACGATGGCGGGGCCGGCGAGCCGGTCGAGGTCGAACGCGTGCAGCGGCTGCGCCGTGAGCAGCATCACGTAGTTGGTCACGTCCACCACGTTGTTGATGCTGCGCATGCCGGCGGCCTCGAGGCGGCGCACCATCCAGTCGGGTGACGGGCCCACCGTCACGTCGAGCAGCACGCGCGCCATGTACCGGGGGCAGAGGTCGGGGGCGTCCACGCGCAGCGACACGTAGTCGCCCACCTGGCCCGCGCCGTCCTCGGGCGGCAGCGCCAGGTCGAGGTCGTGCAGCGGCGCGCCGGTGATGGCGTGCACCTCGCGCGCGATGCCGTAGATGCCCTGGCAGTCGCCGCGGTTGGGCGTGAGCTCGAGCTCGAGGATCGTGCCGGGCGGGGGCAGCACGTCGACCACCGGCGTGCCCGCGGCCAGGTCGTCGCCCAGCACCAGGATGCCATCGGAGGTCTCGGCCATCTCGAGCTCGCTCTCGCTGAGCACCATGCCGAGGCTCTCCACGCCGCGCAGCTTCGCCTTGCCCAGCTTCTGGCCGCCGGGCATGACGGCGCCCGGCAGCGCCACGGCCACGGTCTGGCCCGCGGCCACGTTCGGCGCGCCGCACACGATCTGCCGCGGGGCGTCCTCACCGGTGTCCACGCTGAGCACCCGCAGGCGATCGGCGTCGGGGTGCTGCTCGGCCGTGAGCACCTTGCCGATGCGGAACGACTCGCGGTTGCCCTGCGTCATCGGGATGCCGCGGGTTATGGCGCGCTCCACGGCGGTGCCGGTGGCGGTGAGCCTGTCGGCGAGCGCGGCGTCGTCGAGGTCGACCGCCACGTGCTCGCGCAGCCATTCGAGGGGCAGCTTCACGAGAACTGCTCCAGGAAGCGCAGGTCGCCCTCGTAGAGCAGCCGGATGTCGCTGATCTGATGGCGGATCATCGCGATGCGGTCGAGCCCGAAGCCGAACGCGAAGCCGGTCCACCGCTCGGGGTCGTAGCCCACGTTGGCGAACACGTTGGGGTCGACCATTCCGGCGCCCGCGACCTCGAGCCAGTCGGTGCGGCCGTTGCGGTCGGTCCACGACACGCTCACGTCCACCGAGGGCTCGGTGAAGGGGAAGAAGTGCGGGATCACCCGCACGTCGCGGTCGCCCAGCAGGCGGGTGAGGAAGTACTCGATGGTGCCCTTGAGGTGCGCGAAGGTGAGCCCCTCATCCACGGCGAGCCCCTCCACCTGGTGGAACATCGGGCTGTGCGTGGCGTCGACGTCGTCGCGGCGGTACACCGTGCCCGGGGCGATCACGTACACCGGCGGCGGCCCCGACTGCATGGTGCGGATCTGCACCGGCGAGGTCTGGGTGCGCAGCAGGATGTCGTCCCCGCCCTCGATGAAGAAGGTGTCGCTCTCGGAGCGCGCGGGGTGGCCATCGGGCGTGTTGAGCGCGGTGAAGTTGTTGAAGCCGGTCTCCACCTCGGGGCCATCGGCCACCGAGTAGCCCATGCCGAGGAAGATCTCCTCCACCTCGAGCGCCACCTGGGTGATGGGGTGCAGAGCGCCCAGCGGGAAGGCGTTGCCCGGCAGGGTCACGTCGGCGGTGTCGGCCTCGAGCGCGGCGCCCATGGCGTCGGCCTCGAGCGCATCGCGGCGCGCCGTGAGGGCGTCC
>CAIYRJ010000216.1 GCA_903928615.1 uncultured Actinomycetes bacterium
CATGAGCACGGCGAGGGCAACCAGCACGCCGACGATGCCGCCCACGAGGCCGACGGGCGTGGAGAGGCGGTCGGACACGCCGTCGGGTACGAGCGTGCCGGCCATCACCACCCACCCGATGAGCAGCACCGCGAGCCCGGCGAGGCGGCGGCCCCTGTCGGGCAGGCGCACCGCCGCGGCCAGGGGCGTGGGCGTGAGCATCAGCACCAGGCCGATCGCGGCGATGATGGCCGCGGCGTAGCGGATGGCCTCGGTGCTCATCCCTGCGCCCTGAAGCCGATGAGGGCCTGGTGGGAGTCGTCGGTGGCCGCCAGCAGCCAGAGGCTCCCCGGGGCCACGCCCTCGGGCAGCGTGATGCGCGCGGTGGAGGCCGGCCCGGTGACCGCCTCGCCCACCTGATCGCCCAGCACCTGCACGCCGGCGCGGTCGCCCGGGGTGCCGAGGCGCTGGCGCAGCGTGAGCGTCACCTCGGGATCATCCTGCCCGGCCACCACCACGCCCACCTGGCCGCCCGCCGCCGGCCGGCCGGGCACGGCCCGGGCCGCCAGGTGCGACACCCAGCAGGTGCGCCCCACGGCGTCGCGGTTGCCCCGCTCGTCCTCCGAGACCACCCGCATCACCTGCAGGCCCGGGGGCACCAGCTGCCCGCCGCGGTCACGCCCGTTCCACGTCCAGGTGGTGCTGCCGCGCGGCCCGACGGAGCGGGGCTTCTCCTCCACGCCCGCGTTCGGCGCCGAGAAGGTCACGTCGGAGGCCTCTCCGGGGGCGCTCACCTCGGTCACGCAGGCCGCTGGGGTGGAGGTGACCGTCACCTCGGGCGAGGGCGCGGTGGTGTCCACCACCACCTTGCGGCTCTTCGAGAACTTCTTCTCGCCGGCGCGCGCCTCGAGGTCGATCGCGTAGGTGCCATCGGGCACGCGCTTGCCATCGAGGTCATTGCCGTCCCAGCGCACGGCGAGGGTCTTCGTGCGCACCACGTCGTCGCCATCGGCCAGCCGGGCGACGATCGTGCCGGTCTCCGGATCCTTGATCGTGATCGAGACATTGCTGGGCTCGCTGAGCCGGATCGCCACGGTGCCCAGCGCGCGGCCCGCCTCGCTTCCGGGGCTGAAGGCGCGAGTGGCCACGAACCGCGTGATGATGGGCGGCGGCGTGGTGAACGCGAACGGCAGCACGAACACCGAGAACGCCACGAGCACCAGCGCCACGATGCCCCCCGCGATGATGCCGCGGCGCCCCCGGTCGGGCATCAGGGCAGCGGCCGGAAGCCCAGGACGATGTAGAAGCCGAACCGCCCGAGCGGGGTCCCTGACGCCCGCCGCTCGAGGTCGCGCACCCGGTCGTAGCGGTACACGCGTCCGATCTGCGATCCGACCTTGCCGCCCGGGCGGAAGAAGATGCCGCGCTTGCTCACGGGCACCATGCCCGCGGCGGCGGCGTGCGACTCCAGGTCAACCCAGGTCTGCCAGTTGTCGATGGGGGCGAGGCTCAGGTGGATGCCCGGCACGCCGCGCTCGGCGAGCCACCGCCGGGCGCCGGGGAGGCTGCGCCGGTTCGGGGTGGAGATCACGAGCAGCGCACCGGGTGCCATCTGCTCGCGAAGCGCGCGCAGGCACCCGCGCGGGTCCTCGAGGTGCTCGAGCACGTCGGTGAGGCACACGAGGTCGAAGGGCCCCTCGGGCGGCTCGTAGGCGCTGCCCACCTCGGCCCGCAGGTGATCGGCCGCGCCGATGTCCGCGAGCCGCGTGTTGGCGATCTCCACCGACTCCGGAGAGAGGTCGATGCCGATGCCGGTGTAGCCGCGACGCGCGAGCTCCTCGAGCAGGAAGCCCCCGCCGCACCCGACGTCGAGCACGCGTCCGCCGGGCCCGGGCCCGTAGCGGTCGATGGTGGCGAGCACGCACGACATGCGGCTCTGCAGGTGCCAGTTCTCCTGCTCCACGGCGCGCAGCCGCGGGGCGATGCGGTCGTAGTACGCGCGGACATCATCCAGCTTGTCGTCGCTGCGGCCGTCTCCGGTCATGGGGCCCAGGTCGCAGGGCGCGGGGTGGCGCCCACCTGAGCGGTGAACTGCGCCCAGGCCGGCTTCTTCGTGCCGTTCATGCGCATCAGTCCACCGGTCCAGAAGGGGTTGTCCTGGAGGTTGAACCAGACGGCCACCTCGACGCGCGGGTACTGGTTGGCGGCCTGCATGGTCTCGCCCACCCACGCGGCCTGCTGGGCCTCGCTGACGAAGTAGCGGTGATAGCGGTTGTACGACGTGTGATAGCCGGTCTCCGTCACATAGATGGGCGCGCCGGGCTTCAGCCTATCCACCAGCCGCGTGATCTGCGGGATGGTCTTCCACGAGGGCACGAAGTACGCCTGCAGCGGCGAGCCGATCGGATAGAGGTGCATGCTCCAGGCGTCGATCGGCACCTTCTGCCGGATCATCTCCTCGGCGAAGGTGATCGTGCCCACCGAGGAGTCGGTCTTCTCGCACACCGAACCGCCCACGGGACCGGTGACGCCGCCCGTGACGATCGAGCTCGGGCTCACGGCCTTGATCTGGGGGTATGCGGCCGCCACCAGAGCGGAGTACTGGCGCGCCGACTCCATCACGTAGCGCCCGCCCTGCCTGCGGCACTGCGGCGACCAGAAGGTGCCGATGTTGGGCTCGTTCCAGATCTCGATGCGCTTGACCAGCGGCAGCGTGCCGCCGGAGCCGTCGGGCCACGTGCCGTTGTAGCGGCGGGCGATGGCGGTGGCGAATGACGCGGCGTCGGCCACGCGCGGCGCGGCGTTCGACTTGCCGCTGCGCGACGCCCACTCGGGCGTCCAGTAGAAGGTGATCATCGGCGTGATGTCACGCGCGATGAGGCCCTTCAGCATCTGGTCGTAGCGCGCCCAGTCGTAGGCCGGATCGGCCGGGTCGGTGGGCTCCGCGGGCCGCGTCTTGGCCACCGAGCGCCAGATGATGTCCACGCGCGACACCTTGGTGCCGGTCGACTTCAGCAGGTCGAGCCTCTGGTCGAGCGCCGGGCCCGAGAGGTTGTGCAGCTGGTCGTCCTGCAGGGCCAGCTGGGCCCCCGAGGCGGGCATGGCCAGGGCGGCCGCCATGGCCATGCCGGCGATTCCCACGATCATGCGCCAGGTCCTCATCGCACCCTCCCCATGATGCGCACCGCGGTGGTGCGCACCGTCTTCGTGGCCTTGCCGACCTTCGCCTTGCGCGACACGCGCTCGAACACCGCCACGCGCGATCCATCGGTGGCGACCGCCGCGATCGGGCCCCTGGCGTCGCCGACCTTCTTCGCCGCGCCGCCGCGGCTCGTGAGCACCGCGCGCCCCGCGCCGATGGCGATGGCCCTGCCCCCGGCGCCGATCTGCGGTCGGGCCGAGCCCTTCCACACCACGGCGACGGCTCCCGTGGCGGCGTCGGTGCGCGTCACGCGCCAACCTCCCGCGCGCACCACGGACACCACGTAGCCCGGCACGGCGCGCACCTGCGCCACGCGCCCGCCCTGCGCCACCTCGCGGATGCCCGATACGCCGGAGTCGGACGGCACGCCGATGCGGATCGACGACCCGCCCCTGTCGGCCCACGCCGCGATGCCCTGGGCGATCGATGCCAGGCCGGGACCGGGGTTACCGGGGATCGCCGCTGACGTGACCCGCTCGGCGTTCTCCACCGCGTCACCCGAGCCGAGGAACGCCCCGCCGGGCCCGCCGGCGATCCACCGCACCCGCGTGCCGTCCATGCCGGCGCCGAAGGGGTGCGGAGCGGCGCCGTCGCTGTCGCTGGACACCACCACCTCGAGGTCCTCGACGGTGCAGCACCAGATCACGGGCCCGGCGAACGCATCGCCCGAGGCCGTGAGCGTGAATGCCCGCTGCGGGCCGGCCATGCGGATGTCCACGCCGGTGAGCGGGCCGGCGCTCGTGCGCACCGCCACGGGCTCGGTGTCACCGGTGATGCGGTTGCCGCTCACGCGGGCGTGCGCGGCGTCCACCCGCCAGTAGGTGAAGGTCTTGGTCTTCGCGGGCTGGGCGTCGGCCCACGCGATGGCGCCCCCGCCCATGTCGGCGTGGATCTGGCCCCAACCGCCGATGTTCACGGCGCCCGATGCGCTGCCGGCCGTGATGGCCAGGCACCCCGCCGCGACCGCTCCGGCCACCACCGCGCCGCGGATGGCGCGCCCGCGTGGACGCGGGGAATCGGCGAGGGGCGTCATGTCGGTCGGCTGCACGTGCTCTGCTCCGGCTGAGTGGATGGATGGGACCGCGACCGATTGCGGGATCCGGACGGGTCGACCCATGGCGGCGACGAGGCTAGCGGAGCCCCGGGGAGCGGGGGTGGAGACCCGGTCCGTGGCCACGCCGCCCGCGGGCGGTCATCCTCCGCCCTCGGGCGGGAGCACGGCCCGCCCGCGGATCTGCTCGATGTCCGCCACCTGCGCCTGCAGCCACCGTGCGATGTCGTTCTCGTTGATCACCTGGCGGGTGGCGTCGCCGCGCGCGCGCCGCTCGGCGCGGGGCATGGTGAGGGCCTGGTGCAGCGCCTCGGCCTGCGCCTCGACGTCGAAGGGGTTGACCACCAGCGAGTAGGCGCCGATCTCCTCGACCGCCCCGACGTTCTCGGACAGGATCAGCACGCCGTCACGCTCGTTCACCAGCATGGACTCCTTCGCCACGAGGTTCATGCCGTCGAAGATCGAGTTCACGAGCATCACGTCGAAGTGCTTGTAGGCCGTGACGGCCAGCGGCAGGTTGCTCTCGAAGCGCAGGTCGATGGGCATCCAGTCGGTGTTGCCGTGCTTCGTGTTGATGCGGCTCACCAGCTCGGTGATGCGCTCCACGTACTCCACGTACTCCGGCACGTCCTGGCGCGAGGGCTGCAGCATGGCGAAGAACGTGATGTCCTCGCGGAACTCCGGGTGGCGGTCGAGGAAGACGTCGAAGGCCGTGAAGCCACGCAGGATGTTCTTCGAGAGGTCGGTGCGGTCGACGCGCGCGATGAGGTGCCGGCGGCGCCTGCGCAGGAAGGTGGCCTCCTCGGCGGCCACCGGCTCGGACGTGGCCATCTCGGTGAACCCGTCGGCGTCGATGGAGATGGGGTAGTGGCGCACGACGACGGTGCGGTTGCGGTACCGCACGGTGAGAGCCGCGTAGTCCACCTCGAGGCCAAGGAGGTCCTCGCACGAGAGCAGGAAGTTGCGCGCGTAGCGCTGGGTGTGGAACGCCACGATGTCGCACGAGAGCAGCCCGGCGATGATGGCGTCGCGGATGTGTGGCGGCAGCACCCGCCAGTAGTCCGGCTGGGGCCAGGGGATGTGCACGAAGAAGTGCAGGAAGGCGTCGGGCACCCGCTCGCGCACCGACGCAGGCGCGGTGTAGAGGTGGTAGTCGTGGATCATCACCACGGCGTCGGGGTTGTCCGCGAGGGCATCCACCACGGCGTCGGCGAAGAGTCCGTTGGCCTCGAGGTAGCCATCGCTCCACGCCAGGAGCTCCTCGTCGCGGATGTCCGGCACGTTCGAGAGGTCCCAGAGGTAATGCTGGATGAACCACAGCATCGGATTGGCGACCACGTTGTAGTAGCGCTCGTACACGTCGGGGTGCATCACCACGAAGCGGCCCGTGGTGTCGCGCCCCGCCGAGGGGATGGGGAATGGACCCTCGGCCTGCTCGGCCACGACGAAGTCGCCCGGCTCGATCGCGGCGGATATCCAGAGGGCGGGAACCAGGTCGATGAGCCCGGTGAGGGCCGTCACGAGCCCGCCGCCCGATCGCACCGCCCGCATGCCCCCCTCACCATCGTCGGTGAAGCCGACTGGACCGCGGTTTGACACCAGGATGAGCGGGCTGCCCTCCATGCCCTTACTGTAATCCCCGATTTCACGGGGACCGGGGCCCCG
>CAIYRJ010000217.1 GCA_903928615.1 uncultured Actinomycetes bacterium
CTTCGCGCTGCCCTTCGCGTACCTCGTGGTGAGGAACGCGCAGGATCTGGGCGGGCTGTGGGATGCGCTGTCGGATGACCGCCTGGTGGGCCCGCTGCTGCGCAGCCTTGGGCTGGGCATCTCGGTGGCGCTTGCCGCAGCGGCGCTGGGCACGGTGGCCGCGTGGTTGGTGGCGCGCACCGACCTGCGCGCGCGCCGCACCTGGGCGCTGGTGCTGTGCCTGCCGCTGGTCATCCCCTCGTTCGTGGGCGCCGTGGCGCTCATCGCGGCCTTTGCCCCCGGCGGCTTGGTGGAGCAGGTGCTGGGCATCGGATTCCTGCCCGAGGTGAGCGGCTTCAACGGGGCGTTCGTGGTGCTCACGCTGCTCACCTACCCCTATGTGTTCCTGCTGGTGATGGCGCGGCTTCGCAGCCTGCCGCCGGCGCTCGAGGAGTCGGCCCGCATGCTCGGGCGGCGGCCCTTCCAGGTGTTCCTCACCGTGGTGCTGCCGCAGGCACGCGCGGCCGTGGCGGCCGGTGCGCTGCTGGTGTTCCTCTACGTGATCAGCGACTTCGGCGCGGTGCAGCTGCTGCGCTACGACACCCTCACCCGGGCCATCTACTCCGACCGCCTCCTCGACCCGGTCACGTCCATCGCGCTCAGCCTGGTGCTGGGCGTCATCGCCGTGGCGGTGGTGGCGATGGAGCGCCGCTCATCGCGCGTGGGGCTGCGCGACCAGGCGCGCGCAGGCGCCGCCCTCGAGGTGCCCATGGGCGCGTGGCGGGTGCCCGCCTACCTCTTCCTCGTGCTGCTCATCGGGTTCGCGCTCGTGGCGCCCATCGCCGTGCTGGCCTTCTGGGCCATCCGCGGCCTGGCCAATGGATCAGCGGACAGCGCCTCGGTGGTGGGCGACCCCGGACTCATCATCCAGCCGCTGCTCAGCACGGCCGGCATCAGCGTGGTCACGGCGCTCGCGGCGATCCTCATCGTGCTGCCCATCGCCTACCGCAGCGTGCGCCGGCCCGGGCGCGTCGGCGAGATGCTGGCCGGCACGGTGGTGGGCGGCTTCGCGCTCCCGGGGCTGGTGACCGCCCTGGCGTTCGTGTTCTTCACGCTCTCCACGCCCGGCCCGCTCGGCGCGCTCTACCAGACCCTCCCCCTGCTGGTTCTGGCCTACGTGGTGCACCATGGCGCGCTGGCGCTGGGCGCCGCGCAGTCGGCGGTGGCGGGAATCCCCGCGCGCCTCGACGATGCGGCGCGCATCATGGGACGAAGTCGCCTGCGCCGCTTCGCGGGTGTCGAGCTTCCGCTCATGCTTCCCGCCCTCGCGGCCGGAGCGGGCCTGGTGCTGCTCTCCACCGCCAAGGAACTTCCGGCCACCCTGCTGCTCGCCCCGCCCGGGTTCTCGACCCTGGCCATCGAGGTATGGCAGGCCGCCGAGCTGGCTGCCTACGAGGAGGCGGCGATCTTCGCGCTGGTGCTCGTGGCAATCTCGGCCGTGCTCACCTGGTTCCTCGTGGTGCGCCCGGCGCTCCGGTCATGGTCCACCCCGGTGTCAGGCACTTCACCGTCGGGCACCGAGAGCCCCGTGAGTGGCTCCCACCCCGAGGTGACCGCGCCCTAGGCACGCCGCTGCGGCCGGTGCTGGCATGCAGGCGGGCCACCGCGCGACCTCGCGCGGGATGATCAGGAGAAGTAGGTGTCCTCGGCCGTCCAGGGCGGGGCGCAGGTGACGATCATGCGCATCACGCCGGACCCCGTGTTGGTGATCTGGTGCCACGAGCCGACGGGGATGAGGATGGCGTCGCCGGCGGTCACCGCGCGCTCCTCGCCGTCGATCTCCATGAGCGCCTCGCCCTCCACGAGGTAGTACATCTCCTCCGACACCTTGTGGTGGTGGCGGTCGGTCTGCCCGCCGGCGGGCAGCGAGGCCTCGGCGAGGCTGTGGTTGGCCACCGGCGCCACCGAGAGGTCGAGCAGCGACCGGATGGTGCTGCCGTCGGTGGTGGTGAACGGCTCAGCCGCGTCGTAGGAGCGGACTTCCATCAGGGTCGTGCCTCCGTCAGTGGAATGCTCGGGCCAGCTTCTTGCGGTACTCGGGCACGAGCGGGTGACTGTCACCGAGCTCGCGGAACTGCCCGATCAGCATCTTGCGCAGATCGTCCTTCAGCACCTTGTCGCCGGTGGTCGATGCGGCGTCCACCAGGCTGGCGAACGCCTGCTGCCAGTCCCGGCGCTCGATCGCCGCGAGGCCGGCCTGCACGTCGGGCACGTCGCACCCCAGCAGCCTGATGCGCGCCCTGAGGCCCGCGGCGATGGGGTCGTGCTCGGCGGGGGCCAGCACCTCGTCGGCCTCCTCCAGGTCTCCGGCGTCGATGAGGATGTGCGCCAGCGCGATGCGGGCGTCGGTGCGCCCGGCGTCGCGGAAGATGGCCTCGCGCAGGCTGTCGGCGTCGCCCTCGGCCACCAGCATGTCCACCTTGCTCGGCACGAGCTTGTCGAGGAAGGCCTCCATCTGCGCCGGGGCCACCAGCCCCACGAACTCCTCCACCACCTCGCCGTTGCGGAACGCCTTCACGGCGGGAATGCTCATCACCTGGAACATCTGCGCCAGCCCCGGGTTGGCGTCGATGTCCACCTTGGCCAGCACCACGTCGCCCGCCCGGCGCCCGATGGCGTCGTCGATGATCGGCCCGAGCTGCCGGCACGGCCCGCACCACTCGGCCCAGAAGTCCACGACCACCGGGACCTCGTGCGACCGCTCGATCACGTCCGTCTGAAAAGAGCCTTCAGTCACATCCATGCACATAAGCCTAGAGGGGCGGCTGGCGAACCGGTGGTCGGGCAACCGGAGCCGGGGATCGCCATTTGCGGCCCCCGCAAATGGCCTTACCGTTTCGCGACGTGCCCGACTGCCGGTTGGCCAGCCGCCCCTCTAGGCTCTTATCCATGGACGTGACCGAGGGCAGTTTCCAGACGGACGTGATCGAGCGGTCGCACGAGGTCCCGGTGGTCGTGGACTTCTGGGCCGAGTGGTGCGGGCCGTGCC
>CAIYRJ010000218.1 GCA_903928615.1 uncultured Actinomycetes bacterium
GATTGGGCACGGCAACACTCAGCCGGCCACCGGGCCGCAGGATGTCGCGCACCGCGGCGAGCCCCGCATCCATGTCGGGGAGGTGCTCGAGCACGTGCCACATCACCGCGGCATCGGCCTCGCGCCCGCCCATCACGTCAGCCAGCCCATCAGTGCCTGCGCGCACCACCTCCACGGCGCCTTCCGGCAGCGAGGCCATCATCGCGTGGGCGCGCACCTCCTCCACCGGATCGGGCTCCACGGCGATCACCCTCATTCCCCGCTCGGCCAGCACCCGCGCGCGCAGCCCCGACCCCGCGCCGACGTCGACCACCAGCGCTCCCCGCGGCAGCCCCTGCACCAGGTGGTTCATGCCGCTGCCCACCATGCGCGCCGCCAGGCGGTCCTCCACCTCGAGCCCGGGCGCGAGCGCTGGCGCCGCCGCCGTGTCATCCGGAGGCGGCTCGGTGAACCCCACCCCGCACACCCCCGAGAGGCACAGGCGGATGGCGGTCGGCAGCCCGCCGGCACGGTCATGCGGCGTGAGCAGGTACTGCGATGGGGCACCGCAGCGCGGGCAGGGCGTGGCGTCGGGCATCGCGCTGACCATAACCGCTGCCGCATGGCCCGGGCGGTCAGGGCGGCCCGATCCACGTGGGGAGCATCACGCCGGGCGGGGTCGGGCGGGGCGGGCGCGGGCGGCGCGGGGGCCGCGGCCTGCTGGGCGCGCTCGGACGTGGCGTGGCGATCGGCGCGAGCGGGGCCTCAATGAGCCGGATGATGGCGGGCAGCGGACGCACGGGGGCACGCCGGCCCAACGTGGTGGACCGCACCGCGAGCAGGCCGATGAACAGCAGAACGATCACGATGACGATGCCGACGTACTCGGCCGTGGTGGATCCGCGTTCGTTCATGGGCCCCCGATCGCGATGCCCACCTGGGCCGCCATCTCGACGACCATGACCCCCAGCACGAGCAGCATCGCCCCCGGCACCATCACGAGCGCCACCACCAACTGGATTCTGGGCGCGGCGCGAGCCGCCCGGTCGCGGGCGCGCTGCCGGCGCCCGGCGCGCAGGGCCTCCGCCTGCCCCGCCAACGCGGTGGCGAGCGGGGTGCCGAGCTCCTCGGCCTGCAGCAGTGACGCCACGAGGCGGCCGACATCCTCCGATGCCGTGCGACGTGCCAGGCCGCGGTACGCCTGGCGACGCGGGGTGCCGAGCGCCTGGTCGGACAACGTGGCCCGCACCTCCTCACCCAGCGCCCCACCCAGGCGATCGGCCGCCAGCGACAACGCGGGGTCGAGGGCCATGCCGGCCTCCACGCAGATCACCATGAGGTCGAGCAGGTCGGGCAGGGCCTCGACGATCGCGGCCCTCCGCGCGCGAGCGCGCCGCGCCACCGCTCGGTCGGGACCCAGGCGCCCGATCACCACCCAGACCGGCGTGAGCACGAGCAGCAGCGGGGCCACAAGCAGGGCGAACACCATGCCGAACGCCATGCCCGCGACTGCTCCGCCGGCGCGGGCGCGCACGAGCACCGGGGCCGTGACATCGACCGGCAGCCCCGCGGTGACGAGGCCATCCCCATCAACCTTCCCGCCGATCAGTGCCCGCAGCGATGCTGGCAGCGGGATGCGCGCGAGCAGCACCACGAGGCGTGGCAGCCCATCGCTCGCGCGGTGAGCGCGCACTCCGCGCGTGGCGGTCCACCCGATGGCCGCGCTGATCAGCGCTGCCATGGCGAGCAATAGCGGCGGGGAGGGCATCACGGCGTCACCGCCGCGATGCGACGGATGATGGCGATGCCCGCGAGCTGCAAGAGCACCGCCACGACCAGCACGGCGGCGCCCGCCGGAGCGGCTGCGGTGCGGGCGACGAGGCCCGGGGCGGCGGCCTCGGCGAGGCCCGCCCCGACGAGCGGCAGGGCAGCGACCATCCACGCCGTCGCCCGCGCCTGTGCCGTGGCGCCCCTCAGTTCACGTGCAAGGCGCCCGCGCTCCTCCAGCCGCGCCGCCATGTCGCGAAGGGCTCGCGCAAGATCGCCCCCAGTTCGCCGCTGCACGAGGATCGCCGTCACGAGCAGGCCAAGGTCCGGATCAGGCAGCCGCTGCGCGAGACCTGCGAGGGCATCGTCCACGCGCGCCCCGAGCTCCATTTCACCGGATGCCCGTCGCAACTCGGCACCAAGGGGGTCGGGTGTGTCGCGGGCCGCGCGCACGATCGCCTGGCGCAGCGACAGCCCCGCCGCCACCGCGCTCGCCAGCATCTGCGCGACGGAGGGCATGGCCTCGCCAACCCGCCGGAGATGGCGCCGGTCCGCCGCGGCGAGCACCACGCGGAGTCCGACAACCCCCACCAGGAGCCCGGGCAGGGCGAGCATGGGCCGGCGCAGCACGAGCAGCAGCACCAGCGCGCAGGTGATGCTCGAGGCAATGGCGCCCGCCAGCAACAGGGTGGGATCAACCCCGAGACCGGCGGCCTGCACCCGGTGGGCGAGGGCGGCGCCCCCCGGCAGGCGGGCGAGCACGGCGCCGCCCGTGCCGGACCGCGGCGATAGCGCGCCGGTCGTGACGGCAGACCGCACCCCCGCGACCACGGCAAGCGCCGAGGCCGCGGCCAGCAGCGGGCCCGCGACTCCGCTCATGCCGCGCCCGCCCTGCGGGCATCGCGCTGCACGTCGTCGCGCCATCGAGCTGCTGCCGGGCTCCATACGAAGCCCCCGGCTGCCTCCGGGCGCCACCTGCAGATGCGCCGTACCTCTGGCCCCTCATCCCCGCGCAGCACCTCCGCGAGCTCCACGGTGCGCCGGGCGCCGGATGCATCACGCGCCTGGTGCACCACGAGGTCCACGGCGCTCGCCACCTGATCGGCCACCGCCCTCCAGGGCAGCTCGAGGTCGCCCATGAGCGCCAGGGTGACGAGCCTCCGCAGGGCCTCCTGCGGGGAAGAGGCATGCAGGGTGGACAGCGAGCCCTCGTGTCCCGTGGTGAGCGCGCTGATCATGTCGAGGGCCTCGCCGCCGCGGACCTCCCCCACGATGATGCGGTCGGGTCGCATGCGCAGGGCGTTGCGCACGAGGGCTCGGATCGGCACCGCGCCACGCCCCTCCACGCCCGGCGGGCGCGATTCAAGGCGCACCACGTGCTCGAGGGGCAGCCGCAGCTCCGCGGCGTCCTCGATGGTGATCACCCTCTCCGACGGGTGGATCGCCGCGCAGAGAGCCGCGAGGGTGGTCGTCTTGCCGCTGCCCGTGCCACCCGTGACGAGGATGTTCCTCCGCGCGGCAACCGCCGCCCGGAGCGCCACGAGCATCTCCCCGGACAGGGCACCGAGGCGCACCAGATCGTCGCCCTGGAGCCGCTCGCCGGGGAAGCGCCGCACGGTGAGCACGGGACCATCGATGCTGAGCGGCGGCACGACCGCGTTGACGCGGGATCCATCCGGCAGCCGGGCGTCCACCATGGGGCTCGCTTCATCGAGCCGTCGCCCGAGCGGGGCGAGGATGCGATCGATCACGTGCAACAGGTGGTCGGCGTCGGCAAAGCGCGTGCCCACCGGCTCGATGCGACCGGCCCGCTCCACCCACACGTGTGACGGGCCATTGACCATCACCTCGGTCACCTCGGGGTCGCGCAGCAAGGGCTCGAGCGGGCCGAGCCCGAGCATGGCGTCGACGACCGCTGTCACGACGGCCCCACGGGCGTCGGACGGAAGGATGTGCCGCCCATCATCGAGGGCGTCCTCGGCCAGGGCCGCCACGGCCTGCCGCGTGGCCCGGCCAGGCTCCACGAGCCCTCCCCGCACGATCGCCGCCCGGATCTCCTCGACCAGCCGCGGATCGGCAAGGGCCTCGCTCACGGTCGACCCTCGACCATGGCGATCGCGCGCGCGAGCCCGCGCCCCCGCACCGGATGCGCATCCGCGACCTTTGCGGCCGCGCGATCGTCACGTGGCGCGGTAGCCACCACCTCGAGACCGACAGCCCGCTCGAGCGCGCGCAGGGGAACCCTCTCGCCCGCGGGCAACTCCGTGGCCACCACCACCGCGGGCTTCCCCTGCATGATCTGCGCCGCATGCGATGCCCGGCGAGCCCCGTGCCCCGTGCGCGGCGCGAGCAACACGGCCATGTCCGCCGCGCGAAGCAAGGCCCTCGCGAGCGCGGTATCCCCCCGCCCCGCATCGACCACCCACGAGGCATGCGACGCCACGTAGTCCGCAACGACCTCGGCTGCCTGGGTGCTCCAGCCGGAGAGCGCGAGCGGTTCCCGCGCCCCGGCCATCACGTCGATGCCCGTCGCATGCCGGTGGATCAGATGCGTGAGGTGATCGGGATCGAGCTCGCTCCCCAGCGCGCAGGCGTCATCAAGCGAACGGGTGAGGGGCACGCCCCAGAGGGCCGTAGGGCCACCGCCGTGGGGGTCGAGGTCGACCAGCAGCACCTGCTCACCCGATCGACGGCGGGCGAGCGCGAGCGCGCACGCGAAGGTGGTCGTGCCGCAGCCCCCAGCCGCACCGATCACGACGACCCCGCTCATGGCTCCGATGCCGGACGGCTGACCACGCGCACCTCGCGGGCGAAGTCGAGCGCGCGCGTGACCTCCAGGGCCTGCGCAGCCGTGACCCGAAGCAGCAGGGCATCCCCGCTGCCATCGCCGCGCGAGGGGTCGTCGCGCATGATCGCCAGCACCTCCGCCCCCGACACCACCACGCGCGTGCGGCCCGCGAGCCCCTCTCCATCCGAGGCGAGCAGGGTTGCACCGGCGGCCTTGGGATGGGAGAGGCACGTCAGCAGGAGGTCGACCAGATTGTCGCGGGTCAGCGTGCTTCGCGCGTTCGGCGTGCGACCCAGCGGAATCGGAACA
>CAIYRJ010000219.1 GCA_903928615.1 uncultured Actinomycetes bacterium
GTCCGCGCGTGAGACCGCCCTGGTGATGATCCCGGTCATCGCCCTCGCGGCCTGGCCGGCGCTTCGTGCGTCGTGGCGCCGCGCATGGGCCTTCGTGGCAGGGATGGCGATCATCCCCCTGTCCCTGGTGATCGTGTTCGCGTTCGATGGCAGGCCGTTCTGGCCGCTCACGGCCACGGCCGACGCCGGGTCGTTCCGCTCGCCGGCCGACGGATGGGGCGCCACCACCGCATACGTGGCACAGCTCGTGGAGGGCGTGCTCGACCCGCGCTCGCCGCTGTTCCTCGCGCTCCCGCTGCTGCTCATCGCGGCGGGGGTGGCCATCGCGCGCCGCACGCGCGCAGTGGTGCTCCCCGCGGCATGGCTCGCCTGGGGCTTCCTCTACCTCGAGGTGGGGACCCTGCTCAGCGTCGACAAGCCGGTGAGGTTCCTCACCCTGCTCACGGTGCCCGCGGCGCTGCTCATCGCCATCGCGCTCGACGGGCGCCTCAGCCCCCTGCTCGTGCCCGCCGTGGCCGTGGCGACCGTGCTGGCGGTGCAGCCGCGCATCGATGCCGGCAACCGCGGCGCCAACGTCGTGCTCGCGTCATCCGTGGCCGCCACCCTGCGCGACCTGCCGCCCGGCCCCGTGCTCACGGCCGACTACACGTGGTGGGCCAAGCTCAACGCGTACCTGGCGCGCGAACGCCTGCCGATCAGGCGCGACATCGACCCGGCGTTCCTCGACGACGCCGCGCGTGCCCGGGCGCGCACGCTCGACCGCCTTCCCGACCCTGCCGACTACCGCGGCGGCTACGTGGTGACCGGGCCGGTGCGGCGCACCGCGGGCTGGCCGACGAACTGGGACGTTGCCGAGGCGACGATCCGCAAGGCAATCGCCGATGCCGACCTGCAGCGGGTGGCGCGGGTCGGGCGCGCCACGATCTGGCGGTGGACGCCCTGACCGGTCGCGTATCGTGCACCCCGATGAGGGCGGCGATCGTCATACCCGCGCGCGACGAGGCCATCGCGATCGACGCCGTCGTGCGCGGAGCGCGCAGGGCGATGCCCGCCGCTCGCGTGATCGTGGTGGACGACGCATCCGGGGACTGCACCGCGGCCTGCGCCGCGGCCGCTGGAGCGGACGTGCTGCGGCTGCCGGTCCATGCCGGCTATGCGGGCGCCCTTCAGGCCGGCTACCGCGAGGCCCTCGATGAGCCGGTGGACCTCGTGCTGCAGATGGATGGGGATGGGCAGCACCGCGCGCCGGACCTCCCCCGCCTCGCCGATGCCCTCGCGGGATGCGACCTGGTGCTGGGGTCCCGATTCCTGGGCCCATCGCCCGGCTACCGCATCCCGGGGTTGCGCCGTGCCGGAATGGCCGCATGCCGGTGGATGGCCCGCGAGGTGGGTGGCCTCGGCCTCACCGACCCGACCTCCGGCCTTCGCGCGCTGCGCCCCTCGATCGCCGCGCGCATCGCGGACGATGGCTTCCCGGCGGGCCTCACCGAGACGAGCCTGCTGATCGACCTGCACAGAGCAGGTTTTCGCATCACGGAGATCCCCGTGCTCATGCGTGCGTCGCGCGGTCGCTCCATGCACTCCGGTACCGCAGGCGCGGCGCACTTCGCGCGCATCTCATGGGCGGTCCTCGGCCAGGCACTCGGTCGCGGGGATGTCCCGCGGACTGCCGAGCCCGCCCCGGCGCCCGCCGCGCGCACCTGACCCACCCGGGTCGCCGGTCACGGCGGAACGCCTTGTAAGGAGATTGTGTGCGATTCCCGCGCTGAGCGGGTCTTTCGCTGGCGATCCGTCATAGTCGGCACGTGAGCAATCGGACCCTCCGCATCTCCGCGGCCGCTGTCGCGTCCGGCGCGATCCTCGTCGCCGCATCGGGCATCGCCCTCGGGGCACCTGCCACCCAGGCCGCACCCGGCCAGGCCCAGCCCGCCGCCGGCGCCGATCGGGCATCCATCGCCCAGAACAACGGTCGCGGCAATGGGGGCAATGGCGGTAACGGGGGAAATGGCAACAACGGCGGCCGCGGCAACGGGGGCAATGGCGGAGCGGGCGGCTCCAACGGCGGCGGTCGCCCGGTGCCGAACCCCATCATCACCCCACCGAGCGCACCGGCCACTCCTGTGGCGCCGCCGGTCATCGTCCGGCCGCCCACGACGACACCGCCCGCGCCGAGCACCCGGCCGGGAGGAAACGGCGGCGGCAATGGCAACGGAGGCGGTAACCCCGGCAACCGGCCGACCAATCCGTCCTCCGGGGGCAACGGCGGGGGAAGTGGCGGAAGCAATGGCGGGGGGAGTCCCGGGACCAGGCCGACCAACCCATCGTCCGGGGGCAACGGCGGAAGCGGCACGCGACCCGTCGCCCCGGCCACCGGGGGCGGCGGCACCAGGCCGGCCAACCCGGCAGCGGGATCCGGCAGCGGATCGTCGGGAGGCAGCGGTTCCGGTGAATCGGGCCCGCGCAATGCGGCACCGGCCACTGGTGGCGGCTCCCCGGCAAGCGCGGGTGCCGTCGCCGCGCCGGCAGTTCCCCGGGGCATGCCCACCCGCGGGCTCAGCGCCGGATCCGGCCCCGTGGCCGTCACGGTCTACATGGACCTCTCCCACCCCGCGGACGCCGCCACCTACCTGACCGTCACCACGCGCCTGCTCGCACGCGTGGCCTCGGATCGGTCGGCCACCCTCACCTTCAGCCCCATCATCATGGGCAGCGATGCCAACAGCATGGAGGCCGCCGTGGCCATCCTCGCCGGTGCGAACCAGAACAAGACCTGGTGCGTCACCGCCCAGGTGGCCACGCTGCGCAGCACCCGCGGAGGCGACTGGATCAACCGCACGGCGCTTCGATCCATCGCCCGCTCGTGCGGCATCTCCAGCGCGCGCTTCGTGCGCGACGCCACGGGCAACCGCCTCTACCCGCGCCTCAACGCCATCCGCCAGCAGGCGCAGGCCGATGGCGTAGGGGCCACGCCGTCATACGTGGTGAAGGGCGATGGCGGGTCGCAGACGGTCGCGAACCCGGGAAGCGCCGACGCCATCGTCGCGGCGATCTCGGGGAACAGCTGATTCACCGCACCTGCGTCCTGCACTAGCCTTCCCGGCCATGCCTACCTCACTCGTCACCGGCGGGGCCGGCTTCCTCGGCTCCCACCTCTGCGATCGCCTCCTGTCGGATGGCCACCGCGTGATCTGCGTCGACAACCTCGACACCGGCACGCTCGAGAACATCGAGCACATCCGGTCGGGCGACTTCGTGTTCCTCGAGCACGACATGACGCGCCACCTGGACATCGGCGAGCCCCTCGACGAGGTGTTCCACCTGGCGTCGCCCGCCAGCCCCATCGACTACCTGCGCCTGCCGCTGCACACCCTGAAGGTGGGCTCATACGGCACGCACAACGCGCTGGGCCTTGCGAAGAAGCACCGCGCGAGGTTCCTGCTGGCATCCACGAGCGAGGTGTACGGCGACCCGCAGGTGCACCCGCAGCGCGAGGACTACTGGGGCCACGTGAACCCCATCGGGCCGCGCGGGGTGTACGACGAGGCCAAGCGCTACGCCGAGGCCCTCACCATGGCGTACCACCGCCAGCAGGGCGTGGACACCCACATCGTGCGCATCTTCAACACCTACGGCCCGCGCATGCGGCCCAAGGATGGCCGTGCCATCCCCACGTTCCTGCGCCAGGCCAGCGAGGGCGCGCCGCTCACCGTGTTCGGCGACGGCAGCCAGACGCGCTCGTTCTGCTTCGTCACCGACCTCATCGAGGGCCTCGTGCGGCTGATCCGCAGCGATGAGCACGACCCGGTGAACATCGGCAATCCCGAGGAGTACACGATCCTCCAGCTGGCCGAGGCCGTGCTCGAGGCAACCGGATCCCCCTCGGAGATCGTCTACGAGGCGCTTCCGCAGGACGACCCCACGGTGCGCCAGCCCGACATCACGCGTGCACGGGGCATCCTCGGGTGGGAGCCGACCATCGGCCTGGCCGACGGCCTGCGCATGACGATTCAGGGCACCACCGCCACCAGCGCCGCCCGGGCCTAGCCCGCCCATGGCCGGCCCCGCCGTGCTCGCGCGTGGCCTCCGCAAGGCGTACGGCTCGCGCGTGGCGGTCGACGGCATCAGCCTCGAGGTCCGGCGCGGTGAATGCTTCGGGTTCCTGGGCCCCAACGGCGCCGGCAAGACCACCACGATGCGCATGCTGGCGTGCCTCTCCGAGCGCGACGCCGGCGAGCTCGCGGTGCTGGGCATCGACCCTGACGGCGATCCGCGCGCGCTGAAGGCCCTGCTCGGCGTGGTGCCGCAGGAGGTCAACCTCGACCTCGAGCTCACCGTGCTCGAGAACATGCTCGTGTACGGGCGCTACTTCGGCATCAAGGCGGGCCCCGCACGCGAGCGGGCGATGGAGCTGCTGCGCTTCGTCGACCTGCACGAGCGGGCCGACGACACCGTGGTGAAGCTCTCGGGTGGCATGCAGCGCCGCCTGCAGATCGCGCGGGCGCTCATCAACGACCCCGAGATGATCCTGCTCGATGAGCCCACCACCGGGCTCGACCCCCAGGCGCGACGCATGGTGTGGGAGCGCCTGCGCGACCTGCGCGCCGGGGGCACCTCCGTGGTGATCACCACGCACTACATGGACGAGGCCGAGCGCCTCTGTGACCGGATCGCGGTCATCGACCACGGCCAGGTGGTGCGCGAGGGGGCGCCCGCCGCGCTGGTGCGCGATGAGGTCGGGGCAGAGGTGCTCGAGCTGCGAACGGAGCCGCCGGGCGCGGCGGCTCTTGCCGCCGCGATTAGCCCAAGCCACCTGGTGGAGGGCGAGATCGTGATGGCCTTCGGCGACAGCGCCCACGACATGCGCGCGCGCGCTGACGGCGCCGGGACCCCCTACGAGATGGTGGCCGAGCGACGCGCCACGCTCGAGGACCTCTTCATCGTGCTCACCGGGCACTCCCTGCGCGAGGACTCGCCGGACTGAGCCAC
>CAIYRJ010000220.1 GCA_903928615.1 uncultured Actinomycetes bacterium
GCTCGACGACGACGGCGAGGTGGCCAACGATCCGTCGCTCGAGGTGCTGGCGCGCACGGCGGTGAGCCACGCCGATGCCGGCGCCGACGTGGTGGCACCCAGCGACATGATGGACGGCCGCGTGGCGGCCATACGCCAGGCGCTCGATGATGCCGGGCATGAGGGCGTGTCGATCATGAGCTACTCGGCCAAGTACGCCTCGGCGTTCTACGGGCCGTTCCGCGAGGCGGCCGGATCCGCGCCGGGCCATGGCGACCGCCGCGGGTACCAGATGGACCCGCCCAACGCACGCGAGGCCGTGCGCGAGGTGCGCGAGGACGAGGCCGAGGGCGCGGACATGGTGATGGTGAAGCCCGCCGCCACCTACCTCGACGTCATCCGCGCCGTGCGCGAGGCCACCGACCTGCCGGTGGCCGCGTACCACGTGAGCGGCGAGTACTCGATGGTCAAGGCGGCGGCCGAGCGCGGTTGGCTCGACGAGCGTCGCGCAATGATGGAGACGCTCACCGCCATCGTGCGGTCGGGCGCGGACATCGTCATCACCTACGCGGCGGTCGACGCCGCGCGGTGGATCCAGGAGGAGCTATGAGCACCACCGAGGCGACCCCCCGCGTGCGGCACAAGCCCGATGAGGTCGACCAGCGGCTTCTGAATGAGCTGCAGGCGGGCATCGCGATGGACCACCGGCCGTTCCTCGACATCGCCGAGCGCGTCGGGATCGGCGAGGACGAGGTGCTCGCCCGCATGGCGGTGCTGAAGGACGCCGGGATCATCCGACAGGTGTCGGCCATCTTCGACACCCGCGCCCTGGGCTACGAGAGCACGCTCGTGGCCGCGGCCTATCCCGACGACATGCTGTTCGAGGCGGCCAAGGTGATCAACGGCCACCCGGGGGTGAGCCATAACTACCGGCGCACGCACCACTTCAACATGTGGTTCACGCTGGCCGTGGAGCCCGACGCGCGCATGTCGATCGAGGACACCCTCGAGGTGCTGGCTCGCGAGACCGGCGCGATCTCCATGCGCATCCTCCCCACCCTCATGCTCTACAAGATCAACGTGCAGCTCGACATGACCGGCGAGCGGGGCACCACCGCGCGCGCGGAGCCGATGGCGCCACCGCAGCGGGGTGACGGCAACCCGCCGAGCGACGAGGACCGCGAGGCCATCCTGATCCTCCAGGAGGACCTCCCGCTGGTGCCCGAGCCCTTCGCCGCGTGGGCTGAGGCGGCCGGGTGGGACACCGACCGCCTGCTGGCCAAGGGTCGCGAGCTGCAGGAGCGCACGCTCATGCGCCGCTTCGCCGCGGTGCTCAACCACCGCAAGGCCGGCTTCGGCGCGAACGGCATGGCCGTGTGGAAGGTGCAGCCCGACGTCGTCGACGACTTCGGCAGCCGCATGGCCACGTTCTCGTCGGTGTCGCACTGCTACCGCCGCCCGGTGTACGACGACTGGCCCTACAGCCTCTTCACGATGGTGCACGCGCGCTCGAAGGACGCCTGCGAGGAGACCATCGCCGCGCTCGCCGAGGAGGCCGGCCTCGGGCCGGACGACTACGCGGTGCTCTACTCCACCTTCGAGTTCAAGAAGGTCCGCCTGCGCTACTACTCGCCCGAGTACCGCGCGTGGGAGGACCTGGCGCTGGCGGGATCCCCGCTGCCGGTGGGCTGAGCCGCATGGCCGACGCGCCGGCGGACGCCCGCAGCCGGGAGCTCTACGACCGCGCCCGGCACGTGCTGGTGGGCGGGGTCAACTCACCCGTGCGCGCCATGCGCGGCATCGGGCGCGAGCCGCTGTTCATCGACCGCGCCGAGGGCGCGTACGTCTGGGACGCCGACGGCAACCGCTACGTGGACTTCCTCGCCACGTGGGGGCCGGCCATCACCGGGCATGCCGACCCGATGGTGATCGGCGATGTGCGCGATGCCCTGGCCCGCGGCACCTCGTACGGCGCGCCCACCGAGCGCGAGGTGCTCTTCGCCGAGTCGGTGGCCGAGGCGTTCCCGTCGATCGAGAGGCTGCGCATGACCTCCTCGGGCAGCGAGGCCGTGATGGGCGCGGTGCGCCTGGCCCGCGCCGCCACCGGGCGCGAGGCCATCGTGAAGGCCGAGGGCGGCTATCACGGCGCGATCGACGGCCTGCTCGCGCAGGCCGGCAGCGGGGCGACCACCCTGGGCGTGCCGACCAGCCCGGGCGTCACCGCCGGGGCCACGGCCGCCACGCGCCTCGTGCCCTACAACGACCTGGCGGCGGCCGAGGCGGCGCTCGAGGGCGCGGCGGCCATCATCATCGAGCCCATCGCCGGCAACATGGGCGTGGTGCCGCCGGCACCCGGGTACCTCGAGGGGCTTCGCGCCGCGTGCGACCGCACCGGTGCCCTGCTGATCCTCGACGAGGTCATCACCGGGTTCCGCGTGGCGCGCGGCGGGGCGCAGGAGCTCTACGGCGTGCGCGCCGACCTCACGTGCCTCGGCAAGGTGATCGGCGGCGGCCTACCCGTGGGCGCATTCGGTGGGCGCGCCGACGTGATGTCCGAGCTCGCCCCTGAGGGCCCCTGCTACCAGGCCGGCACCCTCTCGGGGAACCCGCTCGCCACCACCGCGGGGCTGGCGGTGCTCTGCCGGCTGGCCGAGCCCGGCATCTACGACCGCCTCGAGGAGGGTGGGCAGCGGCTCGAGCGGGTGATCGCCGACAGCGGCGCGCCGGTGACGATGAACCGCGTCGGCTCGATGCTCACGCCGTTCTTCACCGACGCCACGGTCACCGACTACGCCGGCGCCACGGCCTGCGACACGGACATGTACGCCGCGGTGGCCCGGGGCCTGCTGGCCCGCGGCGTGTACCCGCCGCCGTCGCAGTTCGAGGCGTGGTTCGTGAGCACGTGCCACGGCGATGAGGAGTTCGACGCCCTGGCCGCGGCGCTGGACGGCGCCCTCGAGGAGGCCCGGGCGTGATCGGCGCCACGGCCGACCGCGTGAGCGAGGTGCTGGCCGAGCAGCCGGCCCTTGCCGGACGCACCACGGATGCCGACGAGGTGGTGGTGCCGCTGGTGAGCCCGCCGCTGCCGCGCGAGAACGCCCTGGGGTTCGAGCTGATCCTCGAGGGCTTCCTGCTGCACCACGGGCGACCGCGCCACGTGGACAACGTGCCCATGGGCGCGGCGGTGCTGGCGGGGGACTACTGCTACGCGCAGGGGCTGGTGCGCATCGCGGCCACCGGCGACCTCGCCATGGTCGAGGCGCTCGGCGACCTGGTGGCGCTCTCGGCCGCCGCGGTGGCGGCCGGCCGCGAAGAGGACCTGCTGCCGCTCTGGCGCTGCACCGCGGCAGCGGTGTCCGGGGAGTCGGGACCCGGGACGGCCGACGCCGTGCGGGCCGCGCGGGCCGCCCTTCGCGAGGGGATCCCCGGTCCCATCCACGAGCTCGCGGCGGGGCTCCCGCCCGCGCCCGCCCTCGAGGAGGCCCTCACGCGATGAAGGACATGCGCGAGTGGATCGATGCCCTGCGCGGCATCGGCGAGCTGCACGAGGTGACGGCCGAGGTGGACCCGCACCTGGAGATCACCGAGATCTCCGACCGGGTGATGAAGGCCGGTGGCCCGGCGCTGCTCTTCACCAACGTGAAGGGCTCCGACCTGCCGGTGCTCATCAACCAGTTCGGCTCGGAGCGCCGCATGGCCATGGGCCTCGGCGGCGAGAGCCTCGACGAGATCGCCGGGCGCATCGCCGAGATCGCCGAGATGCAGCCGCCGCAGGGCCTCATGGACAAGGTGAAGGCGCTCGGCAAGCTCAAGGACCTGGCATCGCTCGGCACGAAGTCGGTGAAGTCGGGGCCGTGCCAGGAGGTCGTGCTGCGCGGCGACGAGGTGGACCTCGACCTGCTGCCGATCCTCACCTGCTGGCCGGGCGATGGCGGACCGTTCGTCACCCTCCCGCTGGTGTTCAGCAACGACCCGCGCACCGGCACGCGCAACTGCGGCATGTACCGCGTGCAGAAGGTCGACCGGAACACCTGCATGATGCACTGGCAGATCCACAAGGACGGCCGCCAGCACCTGCTCGACTCCCAGGGCCGCGTGCCCGTGGCGGTGGTCATCGGCACCGACCCGGCCGTCACCTACTCGGCCACCGCGCCGCTCCCCCCGGCCCTCGACGAGATGATGTTCGCGGGGTTCCTGCGCGGCGACCGCGTGGAGATGGTGAAGGCGGTAACCCAGGACATCGAGGTGCCGGCCCACGCCGAGGTGGTGCTCGAGGGCTACGTCGACGCCTCGGACATCCGCGACGAGGGCCCGTTCGGCGACCACACCGGCTTCTACACGCCGGTGGACCAGTACCCGGCGTTCCACGTGACCGGCCTCACCATGCGCCGCGACGCCATCTACTCCACGACCATCGTCGGCATGCCCCCAATGGAGGACTACTGGCTGGGCAAGGCCACCGAGCGCCTCTTCCTGCCGCTCATCCGCATGACGGTGCCCGACCTCGTGGACATGAACCTCCCGCTCGAGGGCGTGTTCCACAACTGCGCGATCGTGTCGGTGCGCAAGCGGTACCCCGGCCACGCGAAGAAGCTCATCAACGCCGTGTGGGGCCTGGGCCTGCTCTCGCTCACCCGGTGCCTGATCGTGGTGGACGAGGACATCGACGTGCACGACGTGTCGCAGGTGGCGTTCCGCGCCTTCTCGAACGTCGACCCGAAGCGCGACGTGCTGGTGATGGAGGGCCCGGTGGACGCCCTCGACCACGCCGCGCCATGGCCCGCATACGGGGCCAAGATCGGCTTCGACGCCACCGCGAAGTGGGAGGGCGAGGGGCAGGTGCGCCCCTGGCCCGAGGAGATCCGCATGTCCGACGAGGTGCGCGAGGCGGTCACCGCCAGGTGGGCGGAATTCGGAATCCGCCTGCCTGAGGCATAGATGACGTGCGGGGCGTCCCCCCGGTGCCGGGACAACCGGCCCCACCTACCCCCGGAATCGCGCTTTTCCCCTCGGATCGGGCTTGCCTCGGATAACCTCGTGTGCCTAATGAACGTCTACGGAGGTTGGAGTGGCTGAGGACGAGCCGAAGAACGGCACGCCCGGTTCGCAGAGCGGTCCCTACCAGGGCCCGCGCGCGGCCGACTTCACCCCTGAGCCGGATCATTCCGACGACCCCGGCTACGTCACGCGCACGCGCTTCCTCTCGAACGCCGCGTTCGCGGGCGGCGGGGTGCTCGCCGCGGCGATCCTGGTGCCCGTCGTCGGCTTCGCCGTCGCCAGCCCGCTCCAGGGCGAGGACTACCGCTGGGTCGACATCGGCCCGGCCAGCGACTACCTGAAGAACCCGCCGCCCTACCCCAACCCCACGCCGTCCACCAAGATCGGCGAGGTCGCCTCGCTGGCGGTTTCGGGCCCGTCGTCCGACGCCGACCGCCGCATCTACGTGGTGTACGGCCTCAAGGACCCCACCACCCGGCCGCAGCCGACCCCGGGCCAGCCCGCCGCCGAGTTCGAGGCGCAGTTCGCCAAGTGGGCCAGCAGCCTGCGCGCCGACGACTTCGACCTCATCGCCATCTGGAACCGCTGCGCCCACCTGGGCTGCCCGGTGGCGTACTCGCCGGGAAGCGCCGGCTACGTGTGCCCCTGCCACGGCGGCGCGTACGACTCGCGCGGACTGGTGACCGGTGGCCCGCCGCCGCGCCCGCTCGACCGCGTGGACATCAAGATCGTCGACCAGAGCAAGAAGTTCGAGCCGCAGGACGTCGAGGCCGGCAAGGACCGCATCCCGCTGGCCGTCGCGGCGAAGAGCAACAACCCGAACCTCCGGGTGCTTGTCGGCAAGCCGTACTCGATCGACCAGCAGCAGCAGTCCTTCCCGCTGTCAGGGCCCGGCGAGCCTGTCTCGGGCACCCTCTCCCACCTCTACCCGTTCCAGTAGGAGCCGACGGTGACGACCAAGGACATCGGGCCCAAGAACCCCGTCCAGAAGGGCACAGAAGCCACCATCGACTACGTCGACGAGCGGTCGGGCATCAAGACCGGCACTCGGTGGTTCCTGTTCCGCAACATCCCCGCGGGCACCAGCTGGTTCCAGACCCTGGGCTTCACCGCCATGGTGGTGTTCGGCATGCAGGCCATCACGGGGATCATCCTCGCGATGTACTACGTGCCCGACACCAAGGGTGGCGCGTACCAGAGCATCGAGTACATCACCAACGAGGTCACCTGGGGCTGGCTCGTGCGCGGCATGCACAAGTGGGGCGCCTCGGTGATGATCATCGTGGTGTTCCTGCACATGGCGCGAGTATTCATATGGGGCGCCTACAAGTACCCGCGTGAGCTCACGTGGGTCACGGGATCCATCCTGCTCCTGCTCACCATGTTCATGGGCCTCACCGGCTACCTGCTGGTGTGGGACCAGAAGGCCTACTGGGCCACGGTGGTGGCGGTGAACATCTTCGCGAGCGCCCCGATCGTGGGCCCCTACATCGGCGACATCCTGCGCGCCGGCCCCGAGTTCGGGCCAGCCACGCTATCGCGCTTCTATTCGATACATATGCTCGTCATACCCGGGGCCATAGCCACCTTCATAGGCCTGCACCTGTACTTCATCGTGCGCCTGGGCATCTCCGAGCCGCCGTGGTCGAAGCGCCGCCTGCGCATCGAGCGGGATGAGGAGGACGCCCGCCGTGCCGCCGCGCGCGAGAAGGCCAAGGCGCTGCCCGGCAGCGTGAACTACCCGGCGAGCTGGCCCGTGGAGGCCAAGGAGGGCGCCCGATGAAGCCCGCCGACAAGAAGGCCTACGACAAGGACTACGCGCAGGCGAAGAAGACCGGCAAGCCGTTCTTCCCCTACGCGATCTACAAGGACACGGTGATCGCCGGCCTCACGGTCATCGCGATCATCGTCCTGGCGATCACGATCCGCGTCGAGGTCGGCGAGCCGGTCAACCCGGCCACCACCGACTTCATCCCGCGTCCCGAGTGGTACTTCTACTTCGCGTTCGAGCTGCTGAAGATCTTCGCGAACCAGAACGTGCTCACGCCGGTGATCATGGCCACCTTCATGGTCCCGAACATCCTGATCATCCTTCTGGTGGTCTGGCCGTTCATCGACCGTGGCCCCGAGCGCCGCATCTGGAAGCGCCCGTTCGCGCTCGGCCTCACCGTCATCGTCACCGGACTGCTCTGCTACACGACCTGGCTCGGCGCCAACTCGCCCGCCGGCGTCGCCTCGCAGGGGCTCCCGGTGAGCGGCCTCGACGAGCCGGCCACGAAGGGAATGGCCGTCTACATGGCCAATGGCTGCGGTTCCTGCCACATGGTGGCGGGCGTCGGTGCACCCGGACCGGGCCCCGACCTCACCAACGAGGGGGCCAAGGGATGGGACAACGCGAAGATGATCGCGTGGCTCAAGGCACCGAAGGCGCCGATGCCCTCGTACGCCTCGCTGCCGCCGCAGGAGCTCGAGGACCTGTCCACCTTCCTCAACGGACTGGGAACGAAGTACAAGTAGGCCTCC
>CAIYRJ010000221.1 GCA_903928615.1 uncultured Actinomycetes bacterium
CCTCGGCGCGCTGGCGATCCTCATCGGGTCGATCCTCTCGGCCACCCTCTCGCAGGTGCTGGCCGTCGCGCTCTACCGCTTCGCCGCGGACGGCGTGGCGGTGGGCCCGTTCACCGAGGCGCAGCTCAACTCGGTGGTGCAGCCGCGCACCCGGCGCGGCCGTCGCGGCAAGGGCGAGGCCACCGCCTAGGCGGACTCCGCGGGTCCATCGCCTGCGGCCCTTGCGACGCCCGCGTGCCAGCGTCGTCACCGGCGTGCGCAAGTGGGTGCAGTCTGCATGCTAGGGTCGGGGCATGGCGCGCATCATCCAAGTCCGGGACGTCGCAGACGACGTGCACGGGGTCCTGGCGGCACGGGCACGGGCGCAGGGCATGAGCCTCTCGGAGTACCTGCGCGGTGAACTCGCCCGCATGGCGTCCCGACCATCCGTGGACGAGTGGCTCGGGCGGCTGCGCCAGACCGAGCCGATGGAGTCCCCGCTGGCATCCGATGAGCTCGTGCGCCGCGCCCGACGCGCTGCGTGAGCGTCCTCGACTCATCCGCGCTCGTGGAGCTGGTGCGGCGCGGACCGCACGCGGAATGGGTGGCGGGCTGGATCGCCGGTGGATGCACGCTGCACCTCGCTGACTCCGAGGGGGTCGCCGCCATCACGGGACTCATGCGTGGCGGAGCCATCACCCGCGAACGCGCAGCGGAGGCCACCCGGCTGATCGACGAGCTCCCCATCGATCGCTTTCCGCTCCACGGGCTGCTCGAACGAACGCGCGAACTCGCCGAGTCGGTGAGCGCGTACGACGCCGGTTATCTCGCGCTCGCCGAGGCCCTCGATGAGCCGGTGATCACGCTCGACCGACGACTCGCGCGGGGCGCCCCCGCATCGATCCGGGTGCTCACCCCTTCCGACGCGACGGCTACCTGACGGGCACCGCCACGCCGTCGGGCGAGGCCTGCCCGGGGGTGTCCTCGATGGGATCGGCGCCCAGCAGCAGCACGCCAGCGGCGGGCACGTGGCCCGTGGCCTGCGTGGCGGCCACGAATGCCTGCGGCACCGGGGCATTGCGCTCCCAGGCCACCAGGTACGGATAGGGGTTCACGCTGTTGCCGCCCCCGGGGTGGATCTCGAAGTGCAGGTGGGGCGGCGTGGTGATGGCCTGGCCGGTATTGCCGAGGAAGGCGATCACCTGGCCTGCCCGCACGCGCACGCCGTCTGCCACGCCCGGCGCGTAGGCCGAGAGATGCGCGTAGTAGAACTCGTTGCCGGCGTCGTCGGTGAGCCACAGCCTGTTGCCGCCCAGGTTGTTCACCCCCACCTTCGAGAGCGTGCCGGCGGCCACGGCCACGATCGGCGTGCCCATGGGGGCGAACAGATCGGTGCCCTGGTGCCATCCCGTGCCGGCGCGCGGCGCGCCGTAGTCGTCGCTGAAGCCCACGCCATCCCCCAGCACGGGGAAGGCATAGCCCTGGGTGGATGCCACGCCCATCACGGCGCCGGGGTCGCGGCGGGGCAGCCCCAGGGTCGGGGCGGCAGCGGTGGCGCCGGGGGTGGCGTAGCCCGGCGCGGTGGCCCCGGTGGCCCCCGTGGCTGGTGCGGCGGGCGCGGTGGGAAGCGGGCTTCCCGTGGCCGGCGTGGGCGCCACTCCATCTGCCGACGGCGTGGCGGCGCCCGGTGCCGAGGGTGCGCTGCCCGGATCGGGTGACGGCGAGTCGGGTACCGCGCCACCCGTGGTGGCCTCGACGCGACCCACCACCACCTGCGTGCCGGGCGCGAGGCCGGTGGCCGGGTCGGTCACCTCGATGCGCACCCCGTTGGCGGTGACGGCGCCGCCCGTCACGAGGCGCTCCATCATCACCATGGTGCCCACGCCGGGGATGTCCATCTGCGCCCCGGGAGCCTCGTCCACGGGCTGGCCGAGCACGGTGATGTCGGCGGACCATTCGGTGACGCCCGCCGTGGTGGTGGCGCCGGCGGTGTCCGACCGCACGGCGAGGCGCATGGAGTTGATGACCACGCGCCCGCCGAGCAGCGACACCCCGGTGGCATCGGCCGTGGCCGCCGCCAGCTGGCCCGCGCCCCGCGGCCCCGCAGTGGCCCGCACCGACACGGTGCCGCCGCTCGCCACGGCGCCCGATGGCTGCCCGGACGCCGTGCGCGTGGGGAACCTCGGGCCGGCGGTGGCCGATGCCACCCCGCCGCCCGGCACGATGGCCCCCACGGCCTTCGCGTAGGGGTCGGCGGGCCCCGGGGCCACCGCCGTGGGCACGGCGATCAACGCGCCACATGCGGCTAGCGCAATGACGCCTCCCAGCAGGGATTTCCGTCCTCCACGCACGCCCCGATTGTGGCCATCGGCCCGGACGGGGTCAACGCGCAATGCACCGAGGTGTCACCTGCAACCGCGATTTCCCTGCTCCACGGCGATTCGTGAAAGGGTCGGAGGTCGTGCGGCCCGCTCATGCCACAACCATGCGCCGTGCCCTCGCCGTCCTCATCGCCATGGGGGCCGTGGCGATGGGCATCGGCAGCACCCCCGCCCTCGCCGATCCCGCATCCGTTGCGGCGAAGAAGCGTGAGGTCAACGCGCTGAAGGCGCGCCTGAACGCCGTGGAGCAGCGCGTGTCCGCGGCAGCCGAGCGCTACAACGGCGCGCGGTGGCGCCTGTCCGTCATCAAGGACAGGCTCGTGAAGAACCAGAAGGTGCTCGAGAGGGCGATCGCCGACCTCGAGGCATCACAGCGCATCCTGGGCGACCGCCTCGACGCCCTCTATCGCCGCCCCGAGCCCAACCTCGTCGAGGTGCTGGTCTCCAGCGGCAGCCTCACCGATGCCATGAGCGAGCTCGAGACCATCGAGCGCGCCGGCGGCGAGGATGCCCAGGTGGTGGGCAAGGTGCGTCGCTTCCGCGATCGCACCATCCGCGTGCGCCGCGAGCTGGCCAAGGACCGCACCGCGGCGCAGGCGCAGGTGCGCAAGGCCGAGGCCGAGAAGGCGCGGGTCGAGGCCCTGCTCGCCGAGCGCCGTCGCATGCTCGAGAACGCCCGCGCCGACCTTCGCCAGGCGATCGCCGACGAGCGCGCGCGCCGCGCCGCGCAGGCCCGCTCCATGGCGTCATCCGGCTACACGCCCTTCAACGGGCCGCTTCCCGACGGCGCCGGCAACGCCGAGGCCGCCCGCATCGCGCTCTCGTTCCAGGGCGTCCCCTACGTGTGGGGTGGCGAGTCGCCCTCGGGCTTCGACTGCTCGGGCCTGGCCACCTACGCCTACCGCCAGATCGGCAAGAGCGTTCCGCACTACACCTATGCGATCTGGGGCCAGTTCCCGCAGGTGCCCTACGAGCAGCTGCAGCCGGGCGACCTGGTGTTCTTCAGCGGCCTTGGCCACATGGGCATCTACATCGGTGGCGGCAACATGGTGCATGCACCGCAGACCGGAGACGTGGTGCGAGTCACCTCGATGGCCAGCCGCAGCGGCAACTACGTCGGGGCCGTCAGGCCCTAGGCGGCGGGAGCCGCGCCTCCCCCGGAGAGCGCGACGACCACCTCAACGCTGACCGCGCCCGATGCATCTGCCGGGCCGGAGGCACGCACAAGGCATGCGCCGGGGCCGACAGGGCCGACTTGCAGGTAGGCCGCCTCGCCCGCACCCACCGAGTACGTGGACGGCGTCATGCCGTCGCAGGTCACCTCGACATCCACGGCCACCTTGCCGCCCACTGAATCCGGGCGCACGACGGCCGTCACATGCCGGCTGGGACCATCAAGCGTGACGGGGATCTCGATCGAGCGTCCCATTCCGACGTCTCCGCTGCGCAGGGTGCGCGAGAGGACAGAGCCCCCTACCGGGACTGACGGATCGGTGACCGGGTCGGATGCCGCAGGGGGCAGCCCGTCGGATCGCCCGGTGATGTCGCGCTGCAGCGCGCGCAGGATCGACTCCGACGGCTGCCGCAGCCAGCGGATGGAATACACGCCGCGCATGTGCAGCGCCACGTAGTCCTCAGCGAAGACCTCCCCCACCGAGCGGCTCCATCCGCGCGAGTAGTCCATCGCCACCTTGCCCGAGCGGAGCTTCGCGCCGATGCGACGGGCTGACCACCAGCGGGGCGTCCGGACGGTGGCATCCACGTGGTGCCCGTACTCGTGCAGCAGCGTCGCCTGCACCGCGCGCGCCGGCCGGGCAGGAATGGTGATGGTTCCACGCCCGAGTGCGCCCGAGTAGCAGGCCACGGCACGGGGATCACTGCAGTGCGCGCGGATGCGCGAGCGCGGCACCACGCGGATGGTGACCGTCCCGATCTCATCCCCATGCACCGACCGGCGCAGCACATCGGCATAGCCGGCCACGTCGGCCGACTTCGCGCGCACGTCGAAGGCGATCGGGCGCCCCTGGGCGTCGCGGGCCGTGGTGCTGGCGCCCACGGCCGACAGCGGGGCGGTGGCGCAGGCAATGGCGGCGAGGGCCACGAGGGCGCGGGGTCTCATGCGGCCATGCCAGCAGCAGCACGTTGCCGAAAACACAGCGTGCTGTTCGGAATACGTGAAACCTCGAGGTGCGCTGCTGGGGGCCGGCACGCGTACACTGGCCATGTCGACCTCCGGAGGACCCCATGTGCGTCGTGTGCCAGAACATTCCCGCGATCATGACCGGCCTCTCCGGCAGCGCCCTCGTGGTGCGCACGGCCGTCCGCCGGGTACGCGGCACCGCGCCGGGGCGCTATGACGGGGTGCCGCGCGCGCCTGAGCGCGCCAGCAGCGACACCCGTGCCGAGCAGGCCGCGACCCCGAGCCCTGTCACGGGCTCCCCGGCCGCACCCCGCCTGACCGCCTAGCCGCGTGCTGCCCGAACTGGGGTCTGTCGGGCCCTTCACGTTCTACTCGTTCGGCCTCATGGCCGCTCTGGCCATCGTGGCCGGCGCGGTCTTCCTCGCCACCGACCTGCGGCAGCGCGGGCTCAACCCGTCGTTCAGCATCGAGGTGGCCTTCGCCGCAGGCATCGGCGGGTTCCTCGGCGCGCGCATCTACTACGTGATCGAGCACTGGGGCGAGCCCGGGGAGTCGCTCATCACCGGTGCCGGGTTGGTCTGGTACGGAGGCGTGGCAGGCGGCTTTATCGGCGTCATCCTGCTCGCCCTCTACCGCAGGGCATCCCTGGGGATCCTCGCCAACATGGTCGCGGCGCCGCTGGCCATCGGGTACGCCATCGGCCGCATCGGCTGCCAGCTGGCCGGGGATGGCGACTACGGCGACGTCACCACGCTGCCGTGGGGCATGGCCTACCCCGAGGGCACGGTGCCCACCACCGACATCGTCCACCCCACCCCGGTCTACGAGACCATCGCCGCGCTGGTGATCTTCTGGATCCTCTGGCGCATGCGCGGGAGGCTCACGGCCCCGTGGTCGCTGTTCGGCCTCTACCTCGTGCTGATCGGCATCGAGCGCTTCGCCGTGGAGTTCGTGCGCGCCACCCCGCAGGTGGCGGCAGGCCTCACGGCCGCGCAGATCATCTCGCTCATCATCGTGGTGATCGGCGGCGTGATCCTCGCCCGCACGTGGAACCGGCGCGACCCTGCCTGGGCGGGCGGTGGGACCGCAGCCAGCGGCGACGCCTGACGCCTAGGCGGAGGCGCCGCCCCCGGGAACCCACAGCACGTCGGGCACGCCGGCGGCCTTGTTCGCGCCGCGGGCGAGGATGAAGAAGAGGTCGGAGAGCCGGTTGAGGTAGGCGATGACGTTCTCGCCAACCGCGCCGGTGGGCTCGTGGTCGGCGAGCATCACCACCGCGCGCTCGGCGCGCCGGCACACCGTGCGGGCCACGTGCAGTTGCGCCGCTGCGGGCGTGCCGCCGGGCAGCACGAAGCTGGTGAGGGGCTGAAGGTCGTCGTTGATCTCATCGCACCACTTCTCGAGCCACGCGACGCGCTCGGTCGCGATGCGCAGGCGCTGCTCCTCGGCCTCGGGGTCCACGGGCACGGCGAGATCCGCGCCGACGTCGAACAGGTCGTTCTGCACCTGGCCGAGGCGCTCGTCCCATCCGGTCGGCAGTTCGGAGAGCCGCACCACGCCCACCTGGGCGTTCAGCTCGTCCACCTCGCCATAGGCGTTGACGCGCAGATGATCCTTGCGCACCAACGTCATGTCGCCGAGGCGGGTGTCGCCGCCATCGCCCTGCCGGGTGTAGATCTTCGTCAGGTTGATTCCCACGAGGGTCACGATAGACGCAGGGGCGGTCGGCACGGTTGCCCTACGGGTGCCGCAGCAGACCTCTCTCCGGGGTGACGCACCCGCCGCGCATGCGGTGTCTACGCGCTGGGCGAGTGGTCGGCGGCCCAGGCGCGGGCGAAGCGCTCCGCCGTGGGAACGTCATGCACACGACCCATCAGCTGCTCCTCGCGCGTCGCCGTGAGGAGGTCCGCGAGCCATGGCCCGGGCTCGCGCTGCAGCATCGACGCCAGCTCGGCACCGTCGAGCGGCGGCCGGATGGGCTCCATGGCCGCGATGGCCACGTGCGCGGCCAGCATGTCGCGCGCGAGCGTGAGGTGGCGCGTGATCTGGATGGGCGTGGTGCGCGGCCCATCCGTGGCGATGCGGTCGGCGGCCGAGAGCACGATGGCCTCCACGGGATCGGGCGCCACCCGCCGCAGGTAGCGGTCGTACTGCACGAGGGTGAGCGGCTGCCGGTGCACCATGAATCCCAGCACCAGATGGTCACGCACGCCGTGCACCACGAACTCGCGCAGGCGGTTGGATGTCTTCATGCGCCGGAACCACGCCTCCGCCATCTCGGCGCCGCGCCGGTCGTGCCCGATGAACGTAATGCGCCCCGTGTCCATCACCCCGCGCGTCTCGGCCTTGGCCATGTCATGCAGGAGCGCGGTGAAGCGCAGCGCCTCGCCGCGGGTGAGCTCATCGGCAAGGGGCTCGGCGAGCGATGCGGCCACCACGGCGGCATCCCCGCGGAACACCTGCTCGGGGTCGCGCTCGATGGCCACCACGTTGTCGAGCACCGCGAAGGTGTGCCCGAGCACGTCCAGGTGGTGGTACTCGCTCTGGTCCACTCCGCGGCAGTCGTCGAGCTCGGGGATCAGCCCGCCGAGGCCCCCGAGGTGGTCGAGGGCGCGGATCGCGCGCCCGGGGTCGGCCGAGGTGATGATGCGGGCGAACTCCTCCATCGCCCGCTCGCCGGGCACGTCGACCAGGGCCGGGGCGGCGGCGCGGGCCGCGGTGGCCGCGCCCGGGTCGATCCTGAAGTCGAGCGCATCGGCGATGCGCGCGAGGCG
>CAIYRJ010000222.1 GCA_903928615.1 uncultured Actinomycetes bacterium
CCGATCTCCTGCAGGTGGTGCCCGAACTCGTGGCCGAGCACGGCGGCCACGGCGGCGTCGTTGTTGAGGTCGTCGTCCGCGCCCACGATCTCGTCGCGGAAGAAGGCCACGGGCAGCACCATGGTGTAGTCGGCACCGCAGTAGGCGGGGCCCGTCTCGGCGGCGTCGATGGCGCCGCAGGCCGTGTCGGCGGACTGCTCCGGCACCTTGACCACGGCCTCCTTCCAGCCCTCGCCCCAGTTCTCGGCCCAGAACTCGTTGAGCTCCACGCCGATGTCCTTCATGAACTGGGCCAGGTTGCCTTCGGCGCTGGCCGACGATGCGGTGGTCTGGGCGGCCGCGGTGTCGGCGGCGGCGTCGGGTGATGATGCGGAGTCGGAACCACCGCACCCGGCGACGGTGATGACGAGGGCGGCAGCGGAGGCCGCGGCGAAAAGACGGAGGGAATTTCTCATTGCGCAAGCCTGCCGGATCGCACCGGGATGCGCCCGGGGAACGGTAAAGGGCCTGCGTGCGGGGCTACCAGGGGGGTTCGGCGGCGTACCAGTCGCCGAGGGCGCGGAAGGCGGCCCAGAACCGGCGCTTGGCGTCCTGCTCGTCGAGCGAGTCGTCGATGTCGGGCGTCACGAGGGCCTCGATCGACGGCGTCCAGCGGGTGACCACGCCCTGCTCCACGGGCAGCGGCTCGGCCATGGGGAACTTGAGGGCATCGACGGCGCCGATGCTCCTGTCGCCCATCACCACGATGAGGCGCGGGCGCACGATGCGGATCTCCTCGGCGAGCCATTCGAGCTCGTCACCCATGGGCCCCGACGGGTCGGCGTGCGGACACTTGAGCACCAGGGTGCCGTAGAGGGCGGAGGGGTCCACCTGCAGGCGCTCCACGCTGCGGCGCACGGCCTCGCCCGGGCGGCCGTAGAACGACACGCCCTCCTGGCGCTCCGAGAGCGATGACTGCCACTTGATCAACATGATGTCCGCGGTGGGCGAGCCGGAGGCCTTCACCGGGAAGGTGCCGGCGGCGGCGCAGCCCATGCAGGCGTCCATGCGCTCCTCGAGGAGGTGCATCTCGCGGATCGCCCGGTCGAGGTAGGCGTCCTCGATGCGCGGGACGGACCGTCCCTCGTCGGGAGCAGGCTCTGGGGTGGCGGGTGACTCGGCGCTCATCAGCGCATGACGTTTCGTGCTGCGCGCATGCGGTTCCTCCCCGGAGCCCGCAGCGAGCGTTGCAACCTAGGCGTCCTGCTGCGACGCGCGGCGCGAGGAACGCGCGCTCCGGCCGCGAAGGCCGCGGCGCCTGCGCACGGGGCGGGCGTCGCCGAGGGAGGCGAGGAACTCCTCGGGTCCGGCGAACGGGCGCATGAGCATTCCGGCAGTGCCCATCTCAGCGGGAGCCGCGGCGGCGCTGCCGGCGGTCACCACCAGGCCCGCGCGCTGCAGCAGCAGCGCGGCATCGGTGGCCTGCGCGGCGGGCCGCGCCGGCGTGAGCCCCTCGTGGCAGTCGATGAGATCCTGCACGGCCCGCAGCGACTCCGCGGGCGGGGCGATGGCCGAATCGGGATGGGGGATCAGCGTGAGCCCGCCCTGATCGCGCACCCGCCGCAGGGCATCCTCGAGCGCCAGGCCGTCGGGCACCGAGTGCGTGAGGAACAGGCCTACGATCACCCCCTCGCGGGTGTCGATCTCCTGGCCCACGATCACGCGCACGCGGTCGGGGGCCGCGCGGTGCACCTCGAGGGCCGGCTCGATGCCGCCCGGTGCCGCCACGGCCACCACGCGGATGTCGCGCTCCACGGCGGTGGCCACGATCTCGCGCGGCCCGAGGCCGGGACCGGTGCGCACGCGCAGGTCGGCGAACACCGGCGGCTCGGTGGCGCCCCCCGCCTCATCGGCCGGGCGCGCCACCACCCCGCGGTAGAGACCCTCGAGGTCGGCGGCCACGTCGTCCCAGGTGCGCGCGCGGCTGCGTGCCTCGGCCGCCGCCCCGAACATCGCCACGCGCGCCGGGTTGGCAAGGCACGAGGCCACGGCGTCGGCCCAGGCCTCGGCGTTGAAGGGCGGGAGCGTCATGCCGGCATCGGTGCCGAGCGCGTCATCGGCGTCGGGGCAGCGGGACGCCAGCACGCACATGCCCGTGGCCATGGCCTCGCGCAGCACCGGGCTGCCGGCCTCCTCATCGGTGGGGAACAGCGCGATGCGCCCGGTGCGAAGTGCATCGGCGCGCGTGGCGGCCCCGGCATCCGGCACCACGGTCACGCGCTCGCGCAGCGCCTTCGGCACCGCGGCCCGCGTGCGCTGGGGTGCGTCGGGCGGCCCGATGATCGTGATGGGACCGGTCTGGACCGGGTCGGTGCCGATCAGCGCGCGCAGCACGAACCGGAGCCCGGTGCGGTCGCGGTCGCGTGCCACCACCACGATGCCGGGGCCCTGCGCGGGCGGCCCGAACATCGAGGCGTCAAGGCCCTCGGGCACCACCTCGTATTCGCCGGGCAGCACGCCTGCCAGCACGTGGCGCGCCGCGGGGGAGAGCGCGATGCGCAGGTCGGCCTGGGCCAGGGCGCGGTCCACGAGCGGGCGCACGAAGGCCACGCCGGCCAGGGGCGCGGTGCGGTGGAAGGTGACGGCCCGCACGCCGGTCGCGTGGCGCAGGGCGGCGAGCGCGGGTGATGGCGCGAGGGGCTCGTGCAGGTGCGCCACGTCGAAGCCCCCGAGCCCGAGCGCGATCTCCAGGCCCGACGCCGAGTCGATGGGCCCGCCGAGGCGGCGCCCGGTGCCCCTCGTGCTCTTGCGGATGGCCCGCGAGGTCGCCACCAGCAGCGGCGGTCCGCCGGGCTCGGCCGCCACGGCGTCAGCGTCCCCGGCCTCGAGTGCCTCGATGCGCCGCCGGCCGGCCTCGGCGGCCTGGCGACCCTTGCCGGGGGCGAGGATGGTCACGGCGTGCCCCCGGCGCGCAAGCGCCTCGGCCTCGGCCGCCACGGCGTGCCCCACGTCGTCCCCGGGAGGGAACGCGTGGGGCGATACCAGGGCGATCCTGAGCGGTGAGTCGCTCACCGCATCCCCGTGCCTACTTCGGCAGGGCGGCGTCGCTCTCGCCGCTGATGAACTCCTCGGTCATCTCGCG
>CAIYRJ010000223.1 GCA_903928615.1 uncultured Actinomycetes bacterium
CTGCCACCGTCGTCGGTGGAGTAGCGGATGTTGGTGGGCGTGGCGCCGCCGTCGGAGCCGAGGGCGAAGGCCACGCGCAGGCGGCCCTCCTCGGCGGTGATGCCGGTGATGGACGGCGCAGACGGTGCCACCGAGGTGACGGCAGTGGCGCCGTCGGCGCCGACGGTCACCGCGCTCACGCCCGGTGACGGCCAGGTATCGGTGGCCTTCACCCTGGGGGCCAACGGCGGCGCCACGCCCACCAACATCCGCTACTCCACCGACGGTGGCACCAACTGGGTCACCCGCAGCCCGGCGTCGATCACCAGCCCGCTCGTGATCACCGGCCTCACCAATGGCGACGCCTACCCGGTGCGCATCCAGGTGGTGGGTCCCGGCGGCACCAGCACCCAGAGCAACCAGATCAGCGAGACGCCCAACGGCCCGATCACCCGCACGATCGCCATCAGCTCGAACCCGGCGGCCTCCTACGCGTTCACCGCGATGCCGCCGGTCATCGCCGCCACCCCGTCGCGCACCGGCGGCCAGATCACCTACGCCTCGAGCACCGCGTCGGTGTGCTCGGTGCACCCGACCTCCGGTGCGGTGCAGTTCACCGGCATCGGCACCTGCGCGATCACCGCCACGGTGGCCGCCAGCGGCCAGATGCTCGCCGCCACCTCGCCGGCCGCCACCTTCCAGGTGACCGCCGTGGCCCCGTCGGCGCCCACGGTCACCGGCATCGCTGCCAACGACGGCACGCTCACCGTGGACTTCACGCTCGGCATCACCGGCGGCGCGCCGATCAGCAACATCCGCTACTCCACCGACGACGGGGCCACCTGGATCACCCGCAGCCCGGCATCGGCCGCAAGCCCGCTCACCATCACGGGCCTTTCCAACGGCACCACCTACCCGGTGCGCATCCAGGCGGTCAGCTCCGCCGGCTCGAGCAGCGCCTCGAACGCCATCAGCCAGGCACCCGGCGCCCCGGCACCGCGCACGATCGCGATCACCTCCACGCAGGCATCCACCTACGCCTTCGACGCCACCGCGCCAATCATCGCCGCCACGCCGTCGCAGAGCGGGGGGCAGGTCACCTACACCTCCCAGACCACCGACGTGTGCACGGTGGGCTCCACCACAGGCCAGGTGACCTTCGTCTCGGCCGGCACCTGCCGCGTCGTCTCGCAGGTGGCCGCCAGCGGATCGCTCGCGCAGGCGACATCGCAGCCGGTGAGCTTCATCGTGAGCGCCATCGCGCCGTCGGCGCCCACCATCACCGGGATCAGCGCCCAGAGCGGCCAGCTGACGGTGGACTTCACCCCCGGGGCCACCGGCGGTGCGCCGATCACCAACATCGCCTACTCGACCGATGGCGGCACCAACTGGACCAACCGCAGCCCGGCATCGGCCGCAAGCCCGCTCATCATCACCGGCCTTACCAACGGCACCCCCTACGGCGTGCGCATCAAGGCCATCGGCCCGGGCGGCACCGGCACCCAGAGCAACCTCATCACCGAGACCCCGGCCACCCCGACCGCGCGCACCATCGCGATCAGCTCCACCCAGGCCGCCTCCTACGCCTTCAACGCCCAGCCGCCGGTCATCACCGCGAGCCCGTCGCAGGCCGGTGGCCAGGTGAGCTACGCCTCCTCGAGCACCGAGGTGTGCACCGTCGGGCGCACCGACGGCCAGGTGGCCTTCGTCTCGGCCGGCACCTGCCAGATCACCGCCACCGTCGCCGCCAGCGGCAACCTCGCCCAGGCCACCTCGAGCCCGGTGAGCTTCACCGTGAGCGCCGTCGCGCCCGCCGCGCCCACCATCACCACCATCACGCCCGAGGACGGCCAGCTCAGGGTGGCCTTCGCAATGGGCGCCACCGGCGGAGCCACGCCCACCAACATCCGCTACTCCACCGACGGCGGCACCAACTGGACCACCCGCAGCCCGGCATCGATCTCGAGCCCGGTGGTGATCGGCGGGCTCACCAACGGCACGGGCTACGACGTGCGCATCCAGGTGGTGGGCCCGGGTGGCACCAGCGTGCAGAGCAACCAGATCACCGAGAGCCCGGCCGGACCGGTGGCCCGCACCATCGCCATCTCGTCCACCCAGGCGGCGTCGTACGCCTTCACGGCGACCCCGCCCGTGATCGCCGCCACTCCGTCGGCTGCCGGCGGCGCCATCACCTACGCGTCGTCCACGCCGGATGTGTGCACCATCGACCCCGACACGGGTGAGATC
>CAIYRJ010000224.1 GCA_903928615.1 uncultured Actinomycetes bacterium
CCGCGCCCGCCCGTGCGCCGTCGGCCCCGGACCGCCGGCTCGTCGTGGCGCTGGCCACCTCGATCGGCATCGCGGTGCTCGCGCTGGTGCTGGTGTTCGCCATGATCGGGTCGCCCAGCTCGTTCGGCATCGCATCCACCTCGGAGGTGAACGAGCGCCTGTCCATCGTGGAGGCCGGCATCAGTCAATTGCGCGGCGACATCGGCACGCTCGCCCAGCAGCTCGACGCGGGCGGGGGCACGTCGGCCGGCCAGGTGCAGGCGCTCCGCGAGGAGATCGCGAATCTCCGCAGCGAGGTGGAGCAGCTGTGCTCCGTGCTGCCGGTGGTCTGCTAACCCTCAGGGCATGGGGATGATCGCCTTCGTCGACCGACAGGGGCTGGCCGGCTACGACCTCGGGAGCGACCACCCGCTCGCGCCGGTGAACCGCGAGCTGGCGATCGACCTCATCCGTGCGTACGGCATGCTCGACCGCCCGGACGTGCTGGTGCTGGAGCCCGAGCCCGGCGACGAGGACCTCATCGCGCGGGTCCATACCGACGCCTACATGGCCGCCGTGCGTCGCTACAGCCGCACGCCGCAGCTGGCCGCGGCCTTCGAGGCCGGCACCTGGGGGCTCGCGCACGGCGGCGACACGCCGGCCTTCACGGGGATGCACGAGGCGGCCGTGGCCGTGTGCGGTGCCTCGGTCACGGCCGCGCGGGCCGTGTGGGATGGCCGCGCCGATCGCGTGTTCTCCGCGGCCGGCGGCCTGCACCACGCCTTCGCGAACAAGGCGAATGGGTTCTGCATCTACAACGACCCCGCCGTGGCCATCCGCTGGCTGCTCGACAACGGCGCGGAGCGCGTGGCCTACGTGGACGTCGACGTGCATCACGGGGATGGCACGCAGTTCATCTTCTACGACGACCCGCGGGTGCTCACGTGCTCGGTGCACGAGAGCGGGCGCTACCTCTTCCCGGGCACCGGGGCGGTGTCCGAGCGGGGCATCGGACCGGGAGACGGCTATTCGGTGAACATCCCGCTCCCGGCCTTCTCGGGTGACGGGCCCTACATGCGGGCGATCGAGGAGGTCATCGCCCCGGCCGTCATGGCCTTCCAGCCCGACATCATCATCACGCAGGACGGCGTCGACCCGCACCACCAGGATCCGCTCGCGCACCTGCAGGTGCGCATGGCCACGTTCCCGCTCCTTTGGCGGGTGCTCCATGACCTGGCCGATCGGGCCGCGGGCGGGCGGTGGATCGCCCTCGGGGGCGGGGGCTACAACGTGGACGTGCTTCCGCGGGCATGGGCCCTGCTGTTCGCCGAGATGACGGGGACGGAGCCCGATGAGGAGATCCCTGCGGACTGGCTCGCGCTCGCTGCCGAGCTGAGCGATCGGGACGACCTCACGCCCCTGCTCATGGGCGACCCCGACCCCGAGGTCGGGGCCGCGGAGCGCGCAGCAGCCGACGCGGAGGGGCATGCGGCGGTGGACGAGGCGATCGAGGTGCTTCTCTGAGCAGCGCGGCCACCCCCTGGCGGCTCGCCGACGACCCGCGCGGAGCGCACGACATCTGCCAGGTGCTCTCCGCGCCGTCGCGCTACGAGCACGCGCGGGGGGTGGCACAGCAGGCCGCCCGCGCCGCCCGCAGCCTGAGGCTGCCCGGCGCGCGCCGCCGCCTGCTGCTGGCAGCCGCCTGGCTGCACGACATCGGATACGCGCGTCCCGGCCCGCACCACGCGGTCGCGGGTGCGCGGGCGCTGCGCCTCGCGGGCCATGAGCGGCTCGCGCGCATCGTGGCCCACCACTCGAACGCGGCGGAGCGCGCCCGGCTGGAGGGCCTTCCCCCCGTGGAGCGGGAGTTCCCTCGCCCGACAGGCGACGATGCCCTCGTGCTGGCGCTGCTCGACGTGTCGGACCTCGTCACCGGTCCGCGCGGCGAGCGGGTGGATCCCGCGGGAAGGCTGGCGGGGCTGGTGGAGCGGCGCGGACCGGACAGCCCCGCGGTGGCGGCGCTCGTGCGCAACGTCAACCGGCTCGGCGCCGATCCGGTGACCCGCGCGCTGGTGGAGGAGCTCTCGGCGCAGGCGGTGATGTCGTGAGCGAGCGCGTCGTGGCGGTGTTCGGGAGCTCGCGCATCGGTCCCGACGACCCTGACTACCACCGGGCGGAGCGCCTCGGGCGACTCCTCGGGGAGGCGGGCTGGACGGTCGCCACCGGAGGTCACGACGGCGCGATGGCGGCCGTGTCGCGCGGTGCGCGCGAGGCGGGCGCGCACGTGGTGGGGGTGACGATGCCCGGGCCGCAGGGGCGATCCCCGAACGCCTGGGTGGCCGAGGAGCGACCGGCCGACGACCTCTTCGCCCGGCTTCGCATGCTGTTGGACGCCGATGCCTGGATCGCCGTCGCCGGTGGCGTGGGCACGCTTGCCGAGATCGCCGTCGCCTGGAACCTCATGCAGAACGCCCACGTGGCGCCCCGACCGCTCATCGTGGTCGGCGCCGGCTGGCGCACCGTGCTCGACTCACTGGGGGATGCGCTCGTCGTGGACGCCGCCGACCTCGCCATGGTCACCGCGGTGCCAGACGCCGAGGCGGCGATGGCCGCCCTCGGCCCCCGCATCGGCGCCTAGCCCAGCGGGGGAGTCGCGGCGCCGAGGGCCACGGCCGCGCGGCGCAGGCCCATGAGGGGGTCATCGCCGAGGTCGATGCGCACGAGGCGGCGACCGGCGGTCTCGAGGGCCTGGGCATCTCCGATGGCCTGCGCGCGCAGCAACTCGCCGAAGGTGTGGTCCTGGCCCGGGATCGGCAGGTCGGGTGATCCGGGGCCGAGGAACTGCACGAACACGCCGGATCCCGGTCCGCCCTTGTGCAGCTGGCCGGTGGAGTGCAGGAACCGCGGCCCCCACCCCGCCGTGGTGGCCGCGCGGGTCCTCTCGCGGATCGCCGCGCGCATGGCGCTCATGAACCGGTCTCCCTCGGGGGTGGGGGTGGTGAAGGCGAGCAGCGCCAGGTAGTCGCCGCGCTCGAGCATGTCCACCGCGCGGACGATGTCCTCGGGCTCGCCGCGCTCGTCGCGTGGAACGCCCGCGCCCGCGAGCGCGCGGTTGGCCGCCTCCTTCGCGGCCTGCACGTCGGGCTGGTCGAACGGGTTCACGCCCAACTCCGCGCCCGCGGTGGCGACGGCCATCTCGAGGCCCATGTAGAGGCCGGCCACGTCGAGCGGCTCGCGGATGTCCATCACGAACACCGGGATGCCCGTGGCCCCGATCGCGGTGACATCGGCGTCGTGCTCGCCGGTGAGGCGCAGGTGCAGCAGCACGCGATCGGACCCGTAGTCGGATGGGTCGCCGAGCGGCTCGTCGGCGATGGGCACGATTCCCTCGCCCTGCTTGCCGAGGCTCTCGGCCACCAGCTGCTCGGCCCAGAGGCCGAAGGATCCGATGCCCGGGTCGGCGATGATCGTGAGCTTGTCGCGCCCGGCGCGCGCGAGCGCGGCAAGCGCGATGCCCATGCGCACGGGCTGCGGGTCGACGCGCGCGGCGGCGGCGCGGTCGAGCAGCGGCAGCAGGGGCACGCCCGCGAATGCCATGGGGATGAGCCCGAACAGCGTGAGGGCCGAGAAGCGCCCGCCCACGTCCGGCGGGTTCTCGGCCACCATGCGCCAGCCCTGCTCGAGCGCCATCGTGGCCAGGGGCGTTCCCGGGTCGGTGATGGCGATGAGGTGCTGCCGCGCCGCGTCACCCAGGCCGTCGGCGAGGAACTGCTCGACGTGCGCGAGGAACGCCAGCGGCTCGGCCGTGGTGCCGCTCTTCGACGAGGTGATGGCCAGGCAGCGCGCCGGATCGATGCCGTCGGTCACGTGCGTCACCGCCACGGGGTCGGTGGAGTCGAGGATGCGCAGCTCGATGCCACGGCCGTGGCCGAAGGTGCGCCGCGTGACCTCGGGGGACAGGCTCGAGCCGCCCATGCCCAGCACGAGCACGTGGTCGATTCCCCCTGCGGCCGCGCCGTCGACCAGGGCATCGATGGCCGGCACCTCCGCCCGCATGTCCCCGGGCGCCCGCATCCAGCCGGTCCAGGCGCGGGCGGCGTCGGCGTGGTCACCCCACGCCTCCGGATCACCGGCCAGTACCTGATCCACGAGGCCCCGCGCCTCGGCATCCGTGACCGCCTCCTCCACGAGGCCGGCTGCCGGGCCGGGGCGCAGGATCACCCTCATCAGCCGGGCGCCGCCGCCAGCGAGTCGCGGGCCGCAGCCGCCACGACCTCGGGTGTCATGCCCAGCTGCTCCATCACGGTGCCGCCGGGAGCGGACTCGCCGAAGCGGTCGATGCCCACCGTGCGACCCCAGGTGCCGGTCCAGCGGGCCCATCCGAAGGTGGATGCGGCCTCCACCGACACGCGCGCGGCGATGGCCGGCGGCAGTAC
>CAIYRJ010000225.1 GCA_903928615.1 uncultured Actinomycetes bacterium
CTGCACCTTGAGGCGGCTGGTGTAGTCGCGGGCCACGGTCGTGGCGGAGTCGCTCCACTCGATGCCGCGCTCGCGGGCGCGGTCGGCGGCGTTCACCATGTTCACGCTCTCCACCGTGTGACCGGTAAGGGCGCCTGCGAGCACGGCGGTGACGAGCAGGCGGGTGTCGTGCTCGGCGATCTCGCCCTCGCAGATGACCTCGATGGAGTCGGTGATGCCGCCCGCGATGCCCGCGGCCAGGCGGCCGAGGTGGCCCGCCAGCGGAAGGAACGGGCCGACCGTGGCCATGGTCTCGGCGGAGACCACCGGGATGTTCACGGCGCTGGTGACCACCCCGCCGGTGAGGGCGGCGGCCACCTGCTCGGCGCAGGCCACGCCCGCGCGCTCCTGCGCCTCGCCCGTGGACGCGCCCAGGTGCGGCGTGACGATGATGCCGTCGATCCCGAAGTACGGGCTCTCGGTGGCGGGCTCCTCGGGGAACACGTCGATGGCCGCGCCGGCCACCTTGCCGCTCTGGATGGCGGCCACGAGGTCGGCCTCCACGATGAGGTCGCCGCGGGCGTCGTTGATGATGCGCACGCCGTCGCGCATCTTCGCGATGGCGTCGGCGTTGATGAACCCGCGGGTCTCGGGCGTGGACGCCACGTGCAGGGTGATGAAGTCGCACTCGGGGTAGATCTCGTCGAGCGACTCGGCCTTCTCCACGCCCATCTCGCGGTAGCGGGCGTCGGCCACGAAGGGGTCGTAGGCGACCACGCGCATGCCGAGGCCCAGCGCGCGCTCGGCCACCAACTGGCCGATGTTGCCGAAGCCGATCACGCCGAGCGTCTTGCCCGTCACCTCGATGCCGCCGAACTTCGAGCGCTCCCAGCGGCCATCCACGAGGGCGGAGTGCGCCTGCGGGATGTTGCGGGCCTGGGCCAGCATGAGCGCGATGGCGTGCTCGGCCGCCGACACGGCGTTGGAGCCGGCGGCGTTGACCACGATGATGCCCCGCTCGGTGGCGGCGGGCACGTCGACGTTGTCGACGCCCGTTCCGGCGCGGCCCACCACCTTCAGGCGCGGCGCGGCGGCGATGAGGTCGGCGGTCACCTTGGTGGCGCTGCGCACCACCAGGGCGTCGTAGGGCGCGATGCGCTCGGACAGCTCATCGGCCGACCAATCGAGCTCGACGTCGACGTCACCGACAGCGCGCAGCACCTCGATGCCGGCGTCCGCGATCTTCTCGGTGACGAGGATCCGGGGGCGCTCACTCATGTGCGTGACCCTCCGGGCCTCAGAACTCGGTGTCGATCCAGTCCATCATGCCGCGGAGCTTCTTGCCGGTCACCTCGATGGGGTGGTTGGCCTGGGCCTCCGCGGTGGCGGTGAAGTTGGGCAGCCCCGCCTTGTACTCGGCGATCCACTCGTTGGCGAACTCGCCGCTCTGGATCTCGGCGAGGATCTTGCGCATCTCCGCCCGGGTGTCGTCGGTGATGATGCGCTTGCCGCGCGTGAGGTCGCCGTACTCCGCCGTGTTCGAGATGGAGTACCGCATGCCGGCGATGCCCTTCTCGTACATGAGGTCGACGATCAGCCTCACCTCGTGCAGGCACTCGAAGTAGGCCAGCTCGGGCGGGTAGCCCGCCTCGGTGAGGGTGTCGAAGCCGGCGCGCACGAGCTCGGTGAGCCCGCCGCACAGAACCACCTGCTCGCCGAAGAGATCCGACTCGCACTCGTCGCGGAAGGTCGTGGGGATCACGCCCGCGCGGGTGCAGCCGATGCCCTTGCAGTAGGCGCGCACGAGGGCGTCGGCGTTGCCGGTGGCGTCCACCTCGACGGCCATGAGGCCGGGCACGCCCTTGCCCTCGGTGTACTGGCGGCGCACGAGGTGGCCGGGCCCCTTGGGGGCGGCCATGGCCACGTCCACGCCCTCGGGCGGGGTGACGGTGCCGAAGTGGATCGCGAAGCCGTGGGCGAAGAGCAGCATGTTGCCGGGCTCGAGGCCGTCGGCGATCTCCTGGGCGTAGACATCACCCATGATCTCGTCGGGCACGAGGATCATCACGAGGTCGCCCTTCTTGGCGGCCTCCGCGGGAGAGAGCACCTCGAGGCCGTCGGCCTTCGCCTTGGCGGCGGACTGCGAGTCGGGGCGCAGGCCCACCACCACGTTCACGCCCGACTCCTTGAGGTTCAGCGCGTGGGCGTGGCCCTGGCTTCCGTAGCCGATGATGGCAACGGTCTTGCCATCGAGGGCGCCGAGGTCGGCGTCGGCGTCGTAGATCATCTTCAGCTCGTCGCTCATCTGGTCTTTCTTCGACTAGGTGGTGTTCGTGCCGCGGCCGAGTGCCACGACGCCGGTGCGGACCATCTCGACCAGCCCGTTGTTCCGCAGGAGCTCCTCGAGGTTCTCGAGCTCGGCGGTGGTGCCGGTGGCCTGGATGATCAGGGACTCGCTCGTGACGTCGACGATCTCACCCTTGAAGATTTCGACGAGAGCGAGGATGTCGCTGCGCGAGGCGCCCGTGGTGGACACCTTGAACAGCCCCAGCTCGCTGGCGACCATGTTGCCGGGGTCGAGGTCGCGCACCTTGATCACGTTCACGAGCTTGTCGAGCTGCTTGGTGATCTGCTCCACGGGGAAGCGCGAGGCATCCACCGTGATGGTCATGCGCGAGCGGTGCTCGTCCTCGGTGGGGCTCACCGCGAGCGAGTCGATGTTGTAGCCACGTCGCGTGAACATGCCGGCGACGCGCGAGAGCACGCCCGGCTTGTTCTCCACGAGGACGGAGAGGGTGTGCTGGGTCACGGCGCGGGAGCATACCCCACGCCGCGACATGGGCCCGGTGCCCGCTCCGGGCTCGGGCAATTCCTCCGGTCGCCAGGGCAGCGCAAGGAACCGGGGCTTCGCCCCGGAGCCATGGCGGCACTGGTCTTTCCTCCGGAAATACCCGGGCCCCGGGCGGGCGACGGGCCCACGGCGCGGCGTGGGGTATGCTCCCGCGCCGTGACCCAGCACACCCTCTCCGTCCTCGTGGAGAACAAGCCGGGCGTGCTCTCGCGCGTCGCCGGCATGTTCA
>CAIYRJ010000226.1 GCA_903928615.1 uncultured Actinomycetes bacterium
CACTGCCACATCCTCTTCCACGAGGACAACGGCATGATGGCGCCCGTGCAGGTCGTCAAGTAGGGAGCACGCACGGGGGCCCGGCGTCGCCGCATGGCGCGCCGGGCCCGAGTGCGCCGTGCGGTCAGAACGAGGGCGGGACCTCGTAGCGACCGGGCGAGAGGATGCCTGCGGGGTCGAGGGCCTCCTTGATGCGGTGCTGCAGGTCGAGCGACGCCGGCTGGGCGTGGTCGAGCACGCTCATGAGGCCGTTCGCCACGCGCCCGAGGGTGAAGCCCTCGGCGCTCATCCGCTGGGCGAGCTCCTTCGCGCACCGCATGGCCCGGGCGTCGTCGCCCTCGCGCTCGCGGTCGAACACCAGCGAGATGGTCATGAAGATGGCGCGCTCGGTGACGCAGTTGAACCCGAGGTTCGGCTCGAAGCCGTGGTGCTTCATGATCTGCCCCGCGAGGTCTGCGGCGTCACGCACGTCCGAGCCACGCAACGGAAGGATGGGGTCGACCCAGAGGAAGCCCACGCGATCGCGGTCGAGGTCGAGCTCATCGGGCACCGGGGTGCTCTTGCGGAAGTACGCCCCCGACACGCCCTTGCCGCGCGCCACGCCGATGAGACGCGTGTTCACCCAGAAGCGGTCGAGGATCTGCTCGAGGTGGAAGCCGGTCTCCTCGAGCACCTCGTCCTTGATGGCGTCCTTGCGGGCCATCACGTCGGCGTCGAGGAACACCAGGGCGTCCACGTGCGGGCGCAGCACCTGCTCCACGATCTCGCGCTCGGCGGCGTACTGGGCGTCTGACCAGCAGTACAGGGCACCGAAGCCGTTCCAGTCATCGATGCCCCACTTCTGCTTGGCCTCGGCGACTGCCTCGGGCGTGAGGAGGAAGTCCTCCTGGCCCGCGGGGAACTGCTGGCGCTCCATGAAGAGCCGATAGAAGCTCTGCACCTTGAAGTTGGTGCGCATGATGTGGCGCATCTTCAGCTCACGCAGGGCGTCCATGAGCGCGGGCAGCTTGGCGTCGCCCGCGATCTTGTAGACGTACGAGGCGAAGATCGGCGGCGTCTCGGCCACGAAGAACGTCATGCGCGTGACGACGCCGAAGTTCGACTGCGTGAAGATGCCGTCCACGTAGGGGCCGTTGCCCCACTTGAACAGATGCGCGCTGCGCGAGCCGCGGAACCGCGCGTTGCCGGTCTCCACGACCTCGCCGTCGGGCAGCACGACCTCCATGCCGGCCGAGTAGTCGAAGCGGTCCGAGTACGGACCGAAGCCCCAGCCGCGATCCAGGGCGTTGCCGATGCACGACGCATGCGGGCTGGTGCCCGGGGCGGCCATGAAGTGCTTCGAGCCGTGCTCCTCGAGGAGGTCCTGCAGCTGGTGGAAGGTGACGCCGGGCTCCACCGTGACCGTTCCCATCTCCACGTCGTAGTCGAGGATCCGGTTCATGCGGCCGAGGTCCATCACGACGCAGTTGCTCTCCACCGGGACCTTCGATCCATAGCCCCAGTTCATCCCGCGGCTGATCGGATACACGTGGATGCCATTCTCGGTGGCGATGCGCAGGCACTGCGACACCTCGATGGTGGTCGAGGGGCGGATGACCGCCGGCACCGGCTGGTCCACCGCGTACGTGGCGGTTCCGGTGAGGGCGAGCGTGGCGGGGTCGTCGATGACGTTCTCGGGCCCGATCGACAGGCGCCAGGCATCCATCGCGGCAGCAAGGCGGGGTGGGGTGGAGGTGGACATCAGGTACCGCTCCCTCGGTCGGGGACGTGCGCCGTGCGCTCCGCCCATGTCATTTCATGCACTGCTCGGCGGGGGATCGCAAGCTCAGCGACGATCGCCTCGCACAGGGCAGCGAGATCCTGCTTCGCGAACGGGTCCTCGAGGTGACCATCGTGAAACGCCTCCGGTGCACGGGCCACGGCTACCTGCTCGGGAATCACGGTGACACCCAGGGAGGTCAGGCAGCTTCGAACCATGTCCGCTCCGCGGATTCCCGCGTGCGCGTGCTTGGACGCCGAGATGATCGCCGCGGACGCCCCTGCGAACGATTCGCCCCGGTGGTCCTCGCCCGGCGCCGGGCGTGAGGCCCAGTCGATGGCGTTCTTGAGCACAGACGTGGGGCCGTCGTTCAACTCGGGCGCTCCCACCACGATCACCCGCGCGGCGCGGAGCAGCTGCTTCAGGGCCACCGCGGCCTTCGGAAGGCCCTCGCGCTCGATGCGCTCGTGGAACACCGGCAGGTCGAGGTCGCCCAACTCGAGCACGGCGACGTCCACGCCGTTGTCGCGCAGGAGCCCTGCCTCCACGCCCACGAGGCGCGAGACGAAGCACCCGGTCACGATGCTGCCGGTCATGCAGAGAACCGTTGCGGGTTGGGGAGCGTTAATCACCCTCCCGGTATACCGGATTCACGCTCGCGCCGCTAATGTCGCCCCGTGCCCCCGGTCATCGGAATCTCCATGCGGCAGATCCCTGCCGAGCGCATCCGCCCGGGGGTGGCCGCGTTCGAGGGTCGCAGCGCGATGGCCATCACGATGGACTACATCGACTTCGTGCACCGGTCCGGCGGCAGCCCGATCCTGCTCCCCGAGGGGCTCGATCCCGAGGACGCCGTGGAGATCGTGGACGGGCTCCTCATGCCGGGAGGCGAGGACGTGGACCCGCGGTGGTAC
>CAIYRJ010000227.1 GCA_903928615.1 uncultured Actinomycetes bacterium
CGATCGCCCGACCGGGCGGCGAGGTGCTGCTGTACGGCGGCTGCGCCGCGGGCACCACGGTGACCCTGCCCACGTTCCCGCTGCACTACGGCGAGTTGGCGATCCGCGGCTCGTATCACCACACGCCCGAGGCCGTGCGCGAGGCCCTCGTCCGCCTCGCGGCGAACGACGCGCCCTACGACGAGCTGTTCGGCGACGAGATCGGGCTGGAGGACGTGGCCGACGTGCTGCGGGCGGGGTCGGGCGAGAAGCGCCCGGTGCGCACGGCCCCCTAGGAGTTCTTGGCGATCAGCTTCTTGAGCTCGTCGAACTGCGCGGCCTGGGCCCGCAGCGTGGCCAGCTCGGACTCCTGGCGGCGCACCAGCCTGGCGAGGTCCTTGACGGCCTCGTCGAGCTTGGCGATTACGGCCTCGACGTCCGCCGTCGCGCGTCCCGACCCCGGGGGACGCCCCCGTCGCGTGCGCGGCTCGAGGGCCACGCCGCGCTTGCGCGCGATGCGGTAGTAGTTGGCCGCCACGGTGCCGGCGCGTCGGCCGGTGCGCCTCGAGATGTCCTCGAAGGCGTCGCTCTTCGACATCGCGCCGCCTGCGGTCATGGTCTCCACCTCGGCGAAGATCGCCTCGGCGACGCCACCGCGCGGTGCCCCGCCGCCCGCCGCTGGGGCCGCGCCGTCGGCGGCCGGCGCCGCGGTGCTCGCGTTGTCAGTCATCGACCCATCTCCCGGTAGTGGTCATCCGGGGTAATACACATGTCAATTACATGTGTCAAATCCGATATATAAAACATGCAAGAGCCAGATATTCACCCGGTGGTGAATACGGCGAGGGTCGCCGTGAATCCGTGCAGGTGGGCGCGGCCCCCGACGGGCCCGATCTCGCCATTGCAGAAGAGGCCCGTGAGCGGTACCGGGCCGAGCACGTCGGCCACGGCCCGCGCATCGTGGTCCGGTTCCGGGAACATCCTCGTGCCGCGCCCGTTGCAGGTGAAGAGCAGGGCACCGCCCGCGGCCCCGCCCGGTACCTCCTCGAGCGCCCGGCGCAGGTCCGCGTCGGCCGACTCGTGGTCGCGCACCTGCAGGCGCATCACCTGGCCCACCCGCACGCGCTCGCCGAGCGCGATGGCACCCGACGACGGGTCGCCGCCGAGGATGCCGCGGATCAGGAAGTCGCCCTGCTCGAGCTGCGGCTTGTTGCCGTCCTCCACGAGGCCCGCCAGCACGCCCTGGTCGACGAGCGCACGGTCCTCGGCGGGGAGGTCCTCGACCACGGCCTGCACGCGCTCGAGCGCGGGGCGCCCCGCGAGCTGCTCCACCACCCCGTCGTGGCAGGCCGTGATTGTCATCTCGGGGCCGACGGGCCGGCACCCCTGCGAGACCACCGCATGGGCGCCCGGCACCACCACGCCCACGGCCCCCTCTGCGAGCACGTGCTCGCCGAAGATGAGGCGGTGCTCGCCCGGTCCCCGCCCGCCCGACGCCATGCCGCCGATCACTGTTCGCGTCGCGGGCTTGCCATCAGGGCCGTGCAGGGAGTCCGGCGGGAACGAGAATGGGTCGGCGAGCAGGATCACCGCGTGGTCGGTGGCGATCTCCTGGGGCGCGTGGGGATCCACCTGCGCGGGCCAGCCCGTGAGCACGGTCGCGCCGTCCTCGTCGAGGCCCGGGTCGAGCACGAATGGCTCGAGGACGGTGTCGGGGAGGGCGGCCGCCCAGAGCGACAGGCCCGGCGGGGCCTCGACCTCGCGGCCGGTGCCGATGACGGCCTCGGCCGTGCATCCGATGAGGGCCCCGGGGCCGAGCTCGGCGGTGACGATCGCGGCGATGCCGGCGGCGTTTGCCATGAGGTCCGGGGTGGCGAAGAGCACCACCAGGTCAGGCCGTCGATCGCCGAGGTCGCGGCGCACCGCCGCGCATGCCTCGCGGGCGGCATCGCCGGGTTGCGGGAGCGTGCTGAGGGCCGAGGCGAACGCGTTCACGCGGCCAGTGTCCCGCAGGGTGCGCGGCCGTGCCGTGCCTACGGAAAGCCCGACCCCGAACGGGGGCCGCTTGACACCCGCCCCGCGGACTGGTCAGGTTCACGGAGATGCGCCATCGCACCGCCGCCGAGCGACCCCAGTGAACCGCCGGCCCTCGCTCCCGAGGCGCATCACCGCGATCGTCGCCGCCGGGCTCGCGACGCTCGCCTGGCTGCTCGCCGTGTTCGTATGGACCTCCACCTCGAAGGTCACCGAGACGGGTGGCTTCGCGGCCGTCACCGTCGAGACGGTCCAGAGCCCCGAGGGAACCATGCTGGTCACCGACGCCCTCCTCGACCAGGTGGACGCCTACGCGAAGGCGAACGGCTACGCCTTCACCCCGACCGCGCGCACGCAGATCGAGGACAGCCTCACGAAGGCGATCGACGGCACCGAGTTCCCCGGTCTCATGGGCCCGGCGATCGAGGCCGCGCGGCAGGCCTACGTCGCCGCGCCCGACGGGCCGATCACGCTCGACTTCGCGAGCCTCCGGCCGCTCGCGGTGGAGAAGGTGCAGCAGGTCAATCCCGGGCTTGTCTCGCGCATCCCTCCTGCCAGTGACCTCACGGTGACGGTCCAGAAGCAGGAGGTCCCGCCGGTGCTCCGGACGATCGAAGAGGCCAGCGGCACCCTGCAGTGGTCCCCGGTGTGGCTCCTGCTCATCGCCGTGGCGCTCGCCGCCCTCGGGCTCTGGGCATCCGCCACCCGCGGACGGATGCTCATGGGCTTCGGGATCGCCTCGATCGTGATCGCGTTCGTGCCCCTCGCGATGTACCTGGCGATTCCGCCGATCACCGCGTCGTTCGCCGAGGCCGGGAACCCGGCCGACCTGGTGTCCACGGCCACGGTGGCGATCCTCTCGAGATGGTGGATCGCCCTCCTGGTCGCCGCGCTCGTGGGCGTGGCGCTGATCGGCGCGTCCGTCTACATGCGGCGGCGCCCGGTGCAGCGGCGCGGGCCGGTGGTGCTCGGGCGCTAGCCCCCGGCCGGGGGTTCCTCGGCGTCGTCGAGGGGATCGATCAGCGCGTGGGCCTCGATGGCCCGGTCGCCCGGCACCATGATGTCGCGCGGCCCGCCGGCCAGGAAGTCCGGGACGTCGAAGCCGGCCATGCGGCGCACGTACGCGGGGATTCCCGCATCGCCGAGCATGCCCTGGATCATCTCCGCCTCGGGCTGGTTTCGCGCGATCGCCACGCGCACCCATTGCACCTCGGCTCGAGCCGGGCCCCCGCGGCCGGCCGCCGCCGGAATCGCCAGCAGCGCCCCGAGCGCGAAGCCCACCACATGCAGCCAGTGGGCGGTGTCCGACTGCGCGCCCGAGAGCGCGGCGATGGTCTCCCAGGCGATCCAGGCGGCGATGAGGATCCACGCGGGCAGGCCGCCACCGCGAGCGGTCCCCGTCCACGCCAGGTGCAGGCGGGCCTTCGGGAAGAGCACGAGGTAGGCGCCCAGCACGGCGGCCACGATGCCCGAACCGCCGATGACCGGCTGGGGCGACGCGGCGTCGAACCAGGCCTCGGCGATGAAGGCCAGGTAGCCGACGCCGACCACGAACGGCAGGAACCGCGCTCGCCCGAGGCGCTCCTCGAGCGATGGGGCGAAGACCCAGATGAACACGAGGTTGCCCAGCAGGTGCCACCACGACGCATGGAGGAACTGCGCGGTGAGCGCCTCCACCCAGGGCGAGTGCTCGGCCGAGAGCAGCACGCACGGGTCGGCGGCCACGGGGCCGTCCTGGCCCGTGAGGTGCGCCGGCACCATGCCCCAGCGGCAGGCGAGGGCCTGCGAGGAGTCGTCGATGTTGCCGTCGTCGGGGCGCAGCGCCTGCACCAGCCACATCACGGCCCACGCGACCATGAGGGCATAGGTGAGGACGGGAACGCGCGGGCGCGGGAGGTCGTCCGAGAGGATCCGCGCCATCGCGCCGTCCGCTAGCCCAGGACGTGCATGAGGAGTGCCGCCTGCACGTGCAGGCGGTTCTCGGACTCGTCCCACACGGCCGAGCGCGGCCCGTGGTAGACGGCACGGGTGATTTCGAGCCCGTCGTGCGCCGGGAGCGGGTGCAGGGCGACGGCGTCGGGCGCGGCGGCATCCATGAGCGCCTCGTCAACCCGGTACGGCGCGAACACCCGGAGGCGCTCGGCCTCCTCGTCCTCGTCGCCCATCGACACCCAGACGTCCGTGTACACCGCCCTCGCACCGTCAACCGCTTCGCGGGGATCGGTGACCACCCACACGCGGCCGCCGCGCTCGCGCGCGATGGCGTCGGCCCGCTCCACCACGTCGGGGTCCGGCAGGTAGCCCTCCGGGCAACCGGCCACGACCTCCATGCCCATGAGCGCTCCCGCGACCATGAGTGAGTGGCAGCAGTTGTTTCCGTCGCCCACGTACGCCGCGCGCACGCCGGCCGGGTCGCCGAAGCGCTCGCGGATGGTCATGACGTCGGCCAGGCCCTGGCAGGGGTGGTGGTCATGGGTGAGGGCATTGATCACCGGCACGTCGGCGTGCTCGGCGAGCGCCACCACCTTCGCGTGGTCGACCGTGCGGATGACGATGGCGTCCACGAACCGGGACAGCACCTTCGCGGTGTCCTCGATGGTCTCGCCGCGTCCCAGCTGCATGTCGCGCCCGGCGAGCACCACGGGGTGCCCGCCGAGGCGCGCGATGCCCACCTCGAACGAGACGCGCGTGCGCGTCGAGGGCTGCTCGAAGATGAGGGCCACGCTGCGGCCGGCCAGCGCCTGCGGCCACTCGGGGTCGGCCTTGAGCCGGTCGGCGAGGTCGAGCACCTCGCGCACGGCATCGGCGGGGTGGTTCATGAGGCTCAGCACGGAGCGGCCCGCGAGGGCGGGGTGGGGTGCGATCTGTGACATCGCATAAGCGTATCGCGAGGTTCGAGGGCGTCCCGTCCGGCGCATCGGGCACGATCGGAGCGTCAGGCCGTTCGAGGAGGCGCTGTGTCCGCAGGGTGGTGGGTGCTCATCGGCATCGGGGCATTCCTGGCGCTCGTCGCCATCTACGACGTCCTGCAGCGCCGGCACTCGATCCTCCGGGTGTTCCCGGTGGTCGGTCACCTGCGGTACATCCTCGAGGCCTTCGGCCCCGAGCTCCGCCAGTACATCGTCACGAGCAACGACGATGAGCGGCCGTTCAGCCGCAATCAACGGCGCTGGATCTACGCGAGCAGCAAGCACCAGAACAACTCCTTCGGGTTCGGCACCGACGCGGAGTTCGAGCGCTCGCCCGGCTACCTCATCATCAGCCCCTCCGCCTTCCCGGCGCCGCCCCCGGAGGGCGGCGATCCCGAGGACTGGCCGCTGCCGTCGGCGAAGGTGCTCGGCGGGCCCCGCGAGCGGCCGAAGGCGTTCCGGCCGGCGTCCGTGGTGAACATCTCGGGAATGTCGTTCGGGGCGCTCTCGGCGCGGGCCGTGGAGTCGCTCAACGCCGGGGCGGCGCTCGCCGGGTGCATGCAGACGACGGGCGAGGGCGGCCTCACGCCGTACCACCTGCAGGGCGGCGACCTGGTGATGCAGTTCGGCACCGGCTGGTACGGAGCGCGCGATGCTCGGGGGCGCCTCGACCTGGCCAAGCTCGTCGACCTGGTGGAGCAGAACCCCATCCGCGCGATCGAGCTGAAGATGAGCCAGGGCGCCAAGCCCGGGGTGGGGGGCATGCTGCCCGCCTCGAAGGTGACCCCCGAGATCGCGGCCATCCGCGGCGTGGAGGTCGGCAAGCCCTGCGTCAGCCCGTCCGTGAACCCCGAGTTCTCCAACGTTGACGAGCTTCTGGACACGGTGGAGCGCATCGCCGAGGCCACCGGCCTGCCGGTGGGCATCAAGTCGGCGGTGGGGGATGCGCGCTTCTGGTCGGACCTCGCCCGTCACATGGATGGCGGATCGCGCGGCGTCGACTTCATCACCATCGACGGTGGCGAGGGGGGTACCGGGTCGGGCCCGCTGGCGTTCGTCGACCACGTCGGCCTGCCCTACCGCCTCGCCCAGGCCAGGGCGCTTCGCGCATTCGCGGAGCGCGGCATCCAGCACCGCGTCACGTGGATCGGCAGCGGGAGGCTCGGCCTGCCCGAGGAGTCGATCATGGCCTTCGCGCTCGGGGCCGACATGATCAACGTGGCGCGCGAGGCCATGCTGTCGATCGGCTGCATCCAGGCGCAGCGGTGCCACACGGGACACTGCCCGAGCGGCGTGGCCACCCAGTCGGCATGGCGCCAGCGCGGCATCGACCCCGCGCTGAAGTCGGCCCGGGCGGCGGCCTACATCATCACCCTCAGGCGCGAGATCACTCGCCTCGCCCGCTCCACGGGCGTCGAGCACCCCGCGCAGGTGTCGCTGGACCACATCGAGGTGCTCGAGGGCGACGTGCTCACCCCCGTGGCCCAGCGCTTCGGCATCACGCCCGGCTGGGCAGTGCCGGTGGAGATCTAGGCGCCCTCAGCCGCTCGCGAGTGGGCCCTCGGCCCAGCCCGCGCCGAGGCACATGGCCAGGTCGATGTCGGCGGGTGATGCCACGCCCTCGTCGGCGAGCCTGCGCGCCTCGTCCATGGCGCCCGCGTAGTAGATGGCCGCGACCACCGGCTCGGTGCCGGTGGGCTGCGCGTCGCCATCGGGCACCAGCCCGCCGCCCGACTTGCGGCCGAGCCGCCCCGCGGCCACCAGCGGCGCGAGGGTGCCGGCGTCATCGAAGCGATCGCCATAGGCCGCCTCGAGGTCGCCGCGGATGCTGTCGAGCACGTCGAGGCCCACGAGGTCGCCGAGCGCGAACGGGCCCATGGGCGCGGGCCCGCCATCCACCACCATGGCATCGGCCGCGCGGCGGTCCACGGGGGCGCCCGCGGCGGCGCGGTAGGCCTCGGCCATCGCGCGCACGAGCACCCGGTTCACCACGAACCCCGGGCACTCGCGCACCCGCACCGGCGTCTTGCCGAGGTCCTCCGCCAGCGCGATGGCCCGCGCCACGGCCTGCTCGTCGGTGGCCGCGCCGGCGATCACCTCGACCAGGCGCATCGTGCTCGCGGGGTTGAAGAAGTGAAGGCCGACGAGCCGGGACGGGCTCGCGGTGGCGTCGCCGAGCGCCGTCACCGACAGCCCCGAGGTGTTGGTGGCCACAAGCGTGTCGGGACGCACCACCTCGTCGATGCGCCGGTGCACGGCGGTCTTGAGGGCGAGGTCTTCCGGCACCGCCTCGATCACCACGTCGACGTCCGCGAGGTCGTCGATGCCCGCCACGGCGCGCACCCGGGCGGTCGCCGCCTCCGCGACGGCGGCATCCAGGCGCCCGCGCTCCACGCGCCGCGCCGCGAGCGCACTGGCCCGATCGACGCCCTGCTCGGCGCGCGCGAGGTCGGCGTCCGCCACGAGCACATCCATGCCCGCTGCTGATGCCACGTGGGCGATCTCCGCGCCCATGGTGCCCGCACCGATGATCCCGACAGTCGTCACGCGCCGAGCCTAGCGGGAGCGTCCGGGCCGGCTTCTAGTTTTCCCGAAACCGGATTGCCGAGGCCGGTAGAGCGCAGGAACACGGTGATCGAGAGCTCCGAGCACCACCACGCCACGGACGCCGCGCTGGCCGCGCGGTACCGGCAGCGTCGTCTCTCACTGCTCGTTGTGGTCGTGCTCGTCACGGTGGTTCCCATCGTCGCGCTGGGCACGTGGTGGATGTGGCCGCTGCTGGTCATCCCCGCCGCGCTCGCGGCCCCGCTCGCGGGCGGCACCGGCCTCATCGCCACGCTGCTGGCCTGCGCCATCGGCCTGGCCGCCGCGTCCGGCGGGCAGGTCACCTCCGCCGAGGTGCTCATGGGCTTCGTCGCCGTCATTGTCGTCGCTGCCCTGGGCGCCGCCCATGCGGGGATGGGGCAGGGCGTCATCGCGGCGATGCCATCGTTCGGGCGAGGGCGTGATGGGGCCGTCGGCCCGGCGCCGGGCGACGTCTTCGACATCATCGCCGCGCGCGACTGCCGCCGCGCCGCCGAGACCGGCACCCCGGTGTCGGTGGCCATCGTCGCCGTGCCCCGCGTCCAGTGGATCGCCGACCGCCACGGCGACGACGTGCTCGACCACCTGCTCGAGGCCTGCTCGGGCGCGGTCGCGGGAGTCACCTCGGGATCCGACCTCGTGATGGAGCAGTCGGACGGCCGTTACGTGGCGCTGGTGCCGGGCACTGCCGAGGCCGCGCGCGAGATGGCCGAGCGCGTGGCCATGGCGCTCGAGGGCGTGGCCGTGCGCGACCACGACGGGCTCCGCGTGACGGCCGGCTCGGTGGGCATCGGGGTCGCGCAGTGGCGCGACGGCGACACCGGGCCGGATGCGCTCATCGAGCGCGCCGGCGCGGCGCTGCAGCAGGAGATGGCGCGCGATGCGGCGCCGGGTGACGATCAGGTCACCGGCGAGTTCCGCTCCGCCCCCATCGCCGACGCCGCATGACCCTCGCCACGGCGGCGCCGAGCCCGGCGCCCGCCACCACGTCAAGAGGCTCGTGATCGGCTGCGGCCACCCGCGCCGCAAGACCGGTCATGGCCGCCACGAGAGCCGCGCCTCCGAGCAGCGGACGCTGCCGGGCGACTACCAGGGCAATGGCCATCGACGACGCGGCGTGGCGGCTGGGGAATCCGCCCTCGCCGCGCGGACCGGGCCGCGGGCGGTCGATGGCGTCGCGCGCCACCTTCGCGGCCATTCCCGCCACGGTGCCGGCGGCCGCGGCACGCACGCCCAGCATGCGCGACCCCGGCAGCACGATGAGCCCCAGCACGAGTCCCTGGAACGCCGGGGCCATCACGTCGGCGGCGAGCCTGGCGTACTCGTGCCCTCCGGGCAGGGACGCCACCATCGAGCGCACCTGCCCGCCGGCCTTGCGATCGACCGCGAGGATCGCCGAGGTGAGCTCGGGTGACGACATGCGGCGCACGCTACGACACCCCCCGCCGGGCCGCCCGACTAGGCTCGCGCCCGTGACGTCCCGGGCCCTCATCGCGCTCGCCGCTGCGCCGGCCGCCGCCGCCGTGCTGCTGGTCGCCGGGTGCGGATCGTCGAGCGCGGGCGGGTCCGCCGCCCAGGTGACGCCCGCCGCCGACCGCCCGGCTGCCGTGCCGGTATCGGTGCCGCGCCTCGGGGAGCCGGGCGACATCACCATCGGCAGGCCCGGCGCGCGGCCCACCGTGGTGAACCTGTGGGCCTCGTGGTGCGGCCCCTGCAAGGAGGAGATGCCCGCGGTGCAGCGCTTCGCCTCCGCCAACCCCGGGGTGCGCGTGGTGGGCATCGCGATCGACGACGCGCCGGACGCCGCCCGCGACTTCGCCCGGGAGGTGGGCGTGACGTTCCCGCTCGGGGTCGACTCGGATGACGGCGTGGGGGATGGCTACGGGGTGACCGGCCTGCCCACCACCTTCCTGCTTGACCGCCAAGGTCGTCTTGCCAGCACGTGGGCAGGCCCCGTGACCGAGGAGAACCTGACCACCCTCGTCTCCTCCCTCGGCGAGGGATCCTGATGGGTGCGGGGAGCGCGATCGAGGATCGCGTGCGGACGTATTGCACCCGGCACGGGCTCCTGCCGGGCCGCCAGGGCGTGCTGCTCATGGTGTCGGGGGGCGCCGACTCCACCTGCCTCATGCACGTGGTGCCGCGCATCCACGACGGTCCGGTGCACGTTCTCTCAGTTGACCACGGCCTGCGTGCCGACTCCGCCGGCGAGGCGCGGGACGTTGCCGATGCCGCCCGCGCCCTCGGCCTCACCGCCCACGTGGAGGCGCTCGGGCTCGCCGCGGGCCCGGCCACGCTCGAGCGCGCCCGCGATGCCCGCCTTGCCGCCGCGGAGCGCGTGAGCGAGCGCGAGGGGCTCGCTCTCATCGCCACGGGGCACACCCTCACCGACAACGCCGAGACGATCCTCTTCCGCGCGGCCCG
>CAIYRJ010000228.1 GCA_903928615.1 uncultured Actinomycetes bacterium
CGAAGGTCATGCCGCAGTTGCCCATGACCACCGAGGTCACGCCGTGCCAGCACGACGAGCTCATGGTGGGGTCCCACCCGACCTGTGCGTCGAGGTGCGAGTGGATGTCCACGAACCCGGGGGTGACGATCCGGCCCTCGGCGTCGATGACGCGGCGGGCACCGGTGGCGTCCACCTCCCCGACCGCGGTGATGCGGTCGCCGTCGACCGCCACGTCGGCGCGGCGTGCGGGGGCGCCGGTGCCGTCGACGACGGTGCCGCCCGTGATGACCAGGTCGTGCGCCATGGGTCCCCCTGACTCGGCCGCCTCCGTCGGGACGGCTGCGTCAGAAAGTAGTGCGCGGACCTTGCCGCTGTCCCGGGCGGCTAGTTCAGGACGCGGGCACCGGTGGTGCCGTCGATCCGCACCCGCGCACCGTCCACCTGCAGGTCGTAGTACGAGCTGAACTCGCACGACTCGCCCCACGGGCTCGAGTGGCGCGGGTGGTTCCGCAGCGGCGTGGCCTGGCCGTCGACCTGGAACCCGCTGAGGGTGCCCAGGCGCAGGTCGCCCTCGACCGGCGACACGTAGTGCACGTCGATCTGGCCGTTGGTGCGCACCACCTCGACGGTCGCCGACGTGATGGCCGCCACGAACGAGTCGAAGTCGCCGTGGTCGCTGGCCCCGCCGACCTCGCAGACCCACACGTTGGACGCGCCACCAGGCGCCACCAGGTCGTAGGGCTGGGTCATGCCGTTGGACGCGGAGTCGGCCGGGTTGAGCGGCCGCCACTGCGTCGGCCGCTCCGACCACAGCGCCACGGAGCCGTGGCCCTTGCGGCCGAGCGTCCAGCCGTTGGCCTGACGGACCTCGTCGAACCGGTCCTGGGGGAACCAGGCCCGCGTGAACGGCAGGTACGAGAAGTAGGGGCCCAGCAGCGGGTCGGTGGGCGAGTCGTAGGACGGCCGGTAGATGTGGATGGCCGCCCGCTCCTTCTGCGCCGACTTGGGCATGGACGCCGTCCCCACCCAGTAGCCGTCGCTCGGGGCCTCCTTCATGGGGTGGATGGTGAAGACCGTGGTCTCCGGCCCGAGCGTGGCCTGCCACGCGTGCACCTGCTCGCCCGAGTCGCCGAACCGGTGGTCCACCACGCACTCGAGCATGGCCTCGGCGCTGCGCCACGAGTAGGTGTGCGCCTCGCCCAGCACGCCCGCCGCCGCGAAGCCGGCCAGCTCGCGCACGGCGATCTGGGCCAGCCCGGGGCTGACGTCCAGGAAGTCCTTCACCTTGGCGAACTTCTGGAAGAGCTCGGTGTCGAACAGCCGCCACTTCTTGGCGGCCTCGAGCGACACCGGCACCATCTGCCACGCCGTGAGCGCGCCGGTCGACCACCAGAACGGCAGGTTCTCGGTGGTGTAGTCGTACCCGAAGGCCCCCTGGGGGTCGAGGTTGAAGTCCTCGCGCGGGTCGAGCGGCAGGCCGTGGCGCTCGCGCACGACGGCGGGCTCCTGGCTCACCCCGGCGCGGCGCACGGCCTCGGGCACCCGGTAGTCCGTCTGGCCGATCAGGTAGAGCGGGCCGATGTCGTTGCCGTTGTTGAACGGCTTGTCGGTGGTGTCGAACAGCAGCTTGCAGGTGTTGAACGACGACTCGCCGTTCCACGAGAGCTTGCCGGCCTTGTAGCCGCGGCCGTGGCTGGCGCCGAACACGCACTGGAACGTGTTGGTGGCCAGGTCGAGCATCGCGGTGTCGGCCACGCCGGCGCAGAGCGCCTTGATCTCGGGGTCGTCGGCAAACTCGAGGAGCGTGAGCACCGGCGCGTACGTGAACTTCAGGTACGTGTTGGAGTGCCACTCGAAGAACCCGAACCGGGTGCGCTCCCTGAGCCAGTCGATGACGACCTGACGGGTGCGTGCCGCGTGCTGGGCGCCGGTCAGCCCGGTGAAGGTGAAGACCCGGTCCGGCACGGCCAGGCCGCCCAGGTACTCGTCACAGGCGAACATGCCGCGGTGGTTCTCGGACCAGAACCACTTGTTGTCCACCTGGCCGGCCGGCAGCGGGTCGTCGTAGCGGTAGCGGGCGCCGACGATCTTGTCCTCCATCGCCGTGATGACGGCGGGGGGCAGCACGTCCCGGCCGAGCCGCAGGACCCACTGGACGTACATGAGCTCGAAGTCGTCGGTGTCACGGAACGGGTCGCCGGTCACGAGGTTGGGCGACACCTGGCTGGGGTCCCACACGAACGACGGGTCGCGCCGGGCCCGGATCAGGTGCGCGGCCACGTTGTTGAGGTTGTCGCCGTCCAGGGACTGGGTGCCCACGGCCAGGAACTCGTCGCAGCGTGCGGCCCACCAGGCCTCGTCGACCAGGCCGGCCGACCCGGGGGCGGGCAGCGGGGCGACCCCGCCGATGTTGGGGACCACGCACGGCGGGGCACCGGGGCCGGACATCGGGGTGCAGGCGGCGGCGACCGCGGCGGCGGCCCCTGCGACCAAGAACTGTCGGCGTGATGCCCTCACTGTCGTCCCCCCAACGCGCCGTGCTGCACCACTGCAGCATGACGCAGGGAGTGTGACGGGCCACGTCGCCCCGCACAAGCGGGCGGGGCGGTGCTGGGCGAG
>CAIYRJ010000229.1 GCA_903928615.1 uncultured Actinomycetes bacterium
CACGCGCGCGGCCTCAGGCGCTTCTTCATCCGCGTGCCGGTGCTCACCCCGCGCCTCTCAAGCCTGTGGCTCGGCCTGGTGACGCCCGTGTACGCGCGGGTGGGCCGCGAGCTGGTGGATGGCCTGCGCGCCGAGACGATCGTGACCACCGACACCGCCGAGCACCTGTTCTCGGTGCGGCCGCGGGGCATGCGCGAGCAGATCGACCGGGCACTCGCCAACGAGGACCGGGAGTTCGCCGAGACGAAGTGGTCGGACGCCGTGTCGTCGCGCGGCCAGTCGCGCATGCGCTGGGGCGGCGCGCGCAAGGGCACGCGCCTGGTGGACTCGCGCTCGGCCTTCGTGCCGGTGCCGCCGGACGTGGCCTTCCAGCCGATCCAGCGCATCGGCGGGGACAGCGGCTGGTACCACGCCGACTGGATCTGGGACATCCGCGGCGCGCTCGACCTGCCGTTCGGCGGCGCCGGCACGCGGCGCGGTCGCCGCGACCCCGTGCACGTGGCCGTGGGCGACACCATCGACTTCTGGCGGGTGGAGGAGGTCGACCCCGGCCACCTGCTGCGCATGAAGGCCGAGATGGCGCTGCCGGGCCGCGCCTGGCTGCAGTACGAGGTGCGCGAGGTGCCGTCGGGCTCGATGATCCACCAGACGGCGCTGTTCGATCCCGTGGGCGTGCTGGGGCGCGCGTACTGGTACGCCATGTGGCCATTCCACCAGTACGTGTTCGGGGGCACGCTGCGCAGCATCTGCCGCCTCGCCCGCGAGGAGGATCGGGCGCGCGGCGAGGCGACGGCCGTCCGATGAGGATCGCCGTCATCGGTGCGGGCATCGCCGGCCTGGTGGCGGCGCGCGACCTCGTGGACGCCGGCCACGAGGTGGTGGTCTTCGAGAAGAGCCGTGGCATGGGCGGACGCATGGCGGCGCGCCGCGCCGAGGGCGACGCCGTGGTGGACCACGGCCTGCCGGTGCTCGACGTGCCGCGCGATGGGGTGCTGGCGGGCTTCGTGGTGGACCTCGCGGCCGATGACCTCGTGGAGGTCGTGGCGCCGGGCGAGCCGGTGCCGGGCCGCTCCACCGAGGGCGCCCCCCAGCTCGCGTGGGCATCCGGCATGACCCGGCTGCCCAAGGCCATGGCGCACGGACTCGAGGTGGTGACGGCCACGCGGGTCGCCGCGATCCGCGCCGATGGCGACGTGCTCGAGGTGGCGCAGGACCAGGGAAACACCCTCGGCACCTACGACTGGGTGATCGTCACCGCCCCGGGCGCGCAGGCCGCCGACCTGCTCGATCACAGCCCGCGCGGCGCCGTGCGGGCAGCGGACATGCGCGCCGTGGCATACGACATGGCGGTGATGGTGCTCGCGGGCGTGGCGATGGAACCGCCGGAGTGGTTCGCGCACCGGCCGCTCACCGGGCCGATCGCCTACATCACCAACGAGGCGGCCAAGGATCGCCCGCCGGTGGACGGCGTGGCGTCGTTCGTCGCGCGCCTCGGGGCCGATGCGAGCGAGGACCTCATGGAGGAATCCGACGCCGCGGTGCTCGCCGAGGTGCTCCCGGCCCTCGCCAAGGTGCTGGGCAAGCCGGCGGCGAAGCCCGCCTGGACCCAGGTGAAGCGCTGGCGCTACTCGACCACGCGCGACCGGCTGGACCAGCAGGCCCTCAACCCCGAGGGCACCCGGGTGCTGGTGGCCGGCGACGCCGTGGCCGCCGGCCCGAGCATGGAGGACGTCGCGGCCACCGGGCGGTGGGCCGCGCAGCGCATCCTCGGGTCCTAGGGCTGGTCGTCCTCCGGGACGACCTCGACCTCGGCCACCTCGATCACCTCATCCACCTCGATCTCGCCGTCGGTGGTCTCGGTGATGGTCACGGTGTCGGTGACCTCCACGATGTCGATGCCCTCCTCGGTGACCACGGCCTCGACCACGTCGACGGTGTCGGTCACCTGGATGCCCGCGTCGGTCTCGACCGCCGTGACCACCTCGGTGACGTCGGTGAACACCGTGCCGGCGGGCGTCTCGGTGACCTCGATGACCTCCTCCACCTGCACCTCGGCGGCGATCACCTCGGGCCCGGCACCGGCGGGCGCCTCGACGTCCGTCTTCTTCCGGGGCGTCGCTGCGCGCTTGGGCTTGGGCTGCTCGGCCGGGACGGCGCGACTCGCCTCGCGGCGGGCGAGCATGTCGCGCGCCTCGCGCAGCTTGCGCACGCGCTTGCGGCTCTCCACGGCGCGGGCCTCGGCCGCGGCCTTGCGCTCGAGCGCGGCGTCGTACTCGGCGCGGATCTCCGGGTCGTTCACGAGCGCGCGCTCCGCCCACGCGAGCCAGTGCATCTCGGCCTCGCGGTCGCGGTGCTTCATCGGGGTCTCCTCGACCCACTCGGTGCGACGGGCGATGGCCGCGCGGATCTCGTCGTCGCCGGCGTCCCTCGGGACGTCCAGCATCTCGTAGAGATCGCGCTCCATCAGCGCCTGCACCAGCGCTGCGCGCTTGGGGTCAACGGTTGCCATGCTCGCTCCTAGGCCTTCGTGGTGAACGACACGCTACCGGCTGGCCGGCTCTTCACGGTGAACTTGCTCCGGCAGGGCTTGCGCTTGGTGCCCTTGCAGAGCACGTAGGCCTGCACCTGTCCGGTCACCCGGTAGGAGGTTCGGGGTCGGAGCCCCGTGGCCTTCGCGGAGACCTTGCGCGGCAGGCGGCTGGTGCTCCAGGGAGTGGTGACCGTGCGCTTGCCGATGCTGAAGACCAGCCTCGACTTCTGGCCGGTGGCGTTCTGCACGAAGCCGTTGAGCTGCGCGGTGGTGCGGGTGACCTTCGTGGCCTTGGTGACCTGCCCCTCGGCACGGACGTTGTAGCTGTTCTGCGCGAGGGCCGGCGATGCGATGGCGGCGCCGGCGAGCCCGATGGCGAGGGCGCGGCGGGTCGTGCTCATTGTCCATCCCACGAAGAGGTCTCCTCCGGTCGATTCCGGGGCGGCATGCTAGGTGAGGCGCTGGGGGCGGGGTCCGGGCATGGGCGGGCGGAACGTCCCGCACCGCGCATTCCGGCGATGGGCGGGCCTCAGCGGCGCGGCACCATGACGGCCAGCCATGCGGTGCCGAGGGCCACGATCGCGGCGACCACGATGGTGACGCCCTGGAACGAGAGCACCAGGTGCAGCCCGCCGCCGATGAGCGGCCCGAGGGTGTATCCAGCCGAGTAGACCACCACCATCGCGGCGGCGCTCAGGCCGTACGACCCCGCGTGGCCCATGTCGTCAACGGCCTCGGTGAACAGCGGACCGGCGGGTGCCGCGAGGATCGCCGCGCCCCCGAGGCACACGGCAAAGGCAAGGGTGACCCACCACGGCGGACCGAGCGCAACGAAGGGAAGCGCGACCGCCGTGATGATGCCGCCCACCACGAGTGGCAGCCGTCGGCCCGCGCGATCGGACCACCATCCCCCGAGGGGGGATCCCAGGAAGAGCGCGGCGGTGCCGAGGGCCAGCACAAGGCCGATGCCGCTCGACGACAGCCCGAGCCGTTCCGAGAGGTCGAGTGGGAGCAGGGGCTCGAGCATGGCCTCCACCACCGCGAGCAGGATGAGCGCGAGCGCGCCGGCCCGCGCGCCGCGCGATCTCGCCACGCTGCGAAGCCCCGCCATGATGGATGGCACGGTGGTCGACGGCCGCGCGGTCTCCGGCACGAACACCACGCAGACCGCCAGCAGCAGCGGGACGATCGAGATGATGAGGAACGTCTCCCGCACGCCCACCGCGTCGATGAGCACGCCCGAGAGCAGGGGCCCGAGCAGGCCCACGCCGCCGCCGGCCGTCTCGGCGAGGCCCAGGCGGAACCCCAGTTGGTTGGTGGGGTAGACGTCGCTCACCGAGGCCAGGGCCCCGGTCCAGGTAAGCGCCGCGGCGCCTCCCTGCACCGCGCGGGCGATGGCCAGGGTGACGGGCTCGGTGGTGAAGGCGAAGGCCACGCCCGAGAGCGCCAGGAGCACCGCACCGGCGGCCAGCGCCTTGCGACGCCCCGCCCTGTCGACCCACCGCGGCAGCAGCAGCGCCACGAGGAGCTGGGCCACGGGGAACGCCGCGAAGATCAGCGCCACCGCGGTATCGGAGAGGCCCATCTCCTGCTGGTAGATGGGCAGCGCCGGCACGATCGCGCTGAACATCAGGGTGTCCACGGCGATGGCGGCGGTGGCGAGGGCGAACACCCGCGTGCGCGATGGGTGGGGTGCGCGCTGGCTCACGGCGCCACGCTACCCGGCGGGCGTGCCGAACGCGCGGCCATGACGCCCTGCACCTGTCACCATGCACCCCATGTCAGGAAGCCTGAGCATCACGCCGCCCGACCCGCCGCTCCGCGACCCCATGGTGGTCGCCGCGTTCCGCGGGTGGAACGACGCCGCGAGCGCCGCGTCGTCGACGATCTCCACCATCGCCGCGCAGCGGCATGCCGACCAGATCGGCACGGTTGACCCCGAGGAGTTCTACGACTTCCAGGTGACGCGTCCGATCATCGACCTCACCGGCGACGACCCCTCGCTCACCTGGCCCGAGGTGGAGATCATGGCCGCCCGCTGCCCGGACGCCGATCGCGACCTGGTGCTGGTGGTGGGCGGCGAGCCCTCGATGCGCTGGCCCACCTTCTGCCGGCTGCTCCTCGACGCCGTCGAGGCCCTGGGCGCCAGGCGCTTCATCACGCTCGGGGCGCTGCTGGCCGACGTGCCGCACACGCGCGACGTGACCCTCACGGTGATGACCACGCAGGAGGGCCTGGTGCAGGGCATGGACACGCGTCCGCCCGGATACCGCGGCCCCACCGGCATCGTGGGAGTGCTGCACCTGCTGGCGGCTGAGCGCGGCCTCGAGGCGGTGTCGCTGTGGGCGCCCACCTCGCACTACGCCGCGGGCGTGGTGAACCACAAGGCCGAGCTCGCGCTGATCGAGGGCGTGGCATCGGTCACCGGGGTTCCCATCGACACCACGGACGTCCGCGCCAACGCGCGCGAGTTCGAGGAGCAGGTGGACCAGGTGGTGGCCGGCGACCCGCGCCTGCAGCAGCTCGTGGAGCAGCTCGAGCAGGCCGCCGACGAGGACGAGCCCGTGGAGTTCGAGGAGGGCGACCTGCCCTCGGGCGACGAGCTGGTGGCCGAGCTCGAGCGCTTCCTGCGCGAGCGGCAGGACCCGCCGCCGCCCCAGGGCATCTAGCCGCCCGGCGCTAGAAGGCGCCCCGGCTCACGCAGGCGTTCCAGAGCGCGCACCCGTCGCACCTCGGCCGGCGCGCGGGGCATACCTCGCGCCCGTGCATGATCAGCCGCAGCCCGGTGTCGGCCCACATGTCGCGCGGCCAGACCTCCTTGAGGTCGGCCTCCACCCGCACGGGATCGTCGGAGTCGGTGAGGCCCAGTCGGCGCGCGAGGCGCAGCACGTGCGTGTCCACCGCGATCGCCGGCTCGTCGAACCAGTGGCCCAGCAGCACGCTGGCGGTCTTGCGCCCGACTCCGGGGAGGGTCACGAGGTCATCCATCGTGGTGGGCATCTCTCCCCCGAAGCGCTCCTCGATCGCCGTGGCCATGCCGATGAGCGACTTGGCCTTCGAATGGAAGAACCCGGTGGGGCGGATGATCTCCTCGACGTCCGTGATGTCCGCCGCCGCGAGGTCGGCCGGCGTCGGATAGCGCGC
>CAIYRJ010000230.1 GCA_903928615.1 uncultured Actinomycetes bacterium
AGCAGCCCCCGGGCCCCGGCGAGGCCTGGCCGCCCGAGTAGCGCTCAGGTGGTGCGCGGCGCTCCCTGTGCCGGCGCGTTGTCCTCTGCGAGGTGCCGTCCCAGGTTGCCCGAGCGCCCGAGCTCGATGAGACCGGGGATCGTCGGAAGCCAGAAGTTGAAGAAGCGCCACACGACCACGCCCACCACGGCTTCGGCGAGGGGGATGCCCAGCACGGTAAGGGTAAAGGTGGCCGCGGCGTCGATCGCGCCGTAGCCACCGGTGGGCAGCGGGACGAGCAGCGCGATGTAGGCGGTGGCGTATGCGAGCGCCACCCCGGCGAGGGACACCTCGGCCCCGATCGCCCGGAGCGCGGCCCACAGGCACGCGACATCAGCCGCCCAGTAGACCACCGAGCCAGCCACCGCCGGCACGTTCATGCGCCCGGGCTCGAGGGTGCGCCGGGCCACGATGATCCCCCGCACGGCTGCGGCAACCGTCTTCCGTACCCACCCGTGCGACGTGTCGGCGGCGATGCGCCGGCCGCGCGATCCCTGGCTGATCCAGAGCCCCGCCACGGCGATCAACGGGATCGCGATAAGCCATGGCAGCTCCATGCCCAGCGGCACATCGCCTCCGACCGAGAGCAGCAGCACCAGCGCGGTGGCGAACGCCCACACCCCGAACAGGGCGAACACCAGGATGTTGAAGCCCAGCACGCGCGAGATCGCGGCCCCGGCGGTCATGCGCGCGCGGCGCAGGAGCCAGTAGATGATCGCCATCCCACCCGCACCAGCTGGGGACACGATGCGCGTGGCACCGATGCTGGCAAGCCACACCCTCGTGGCGATCAGGGGGCTGAACCGGGGCCCGCCATCCATCGCCACCACGGCACGCAGCGCCACCACGTAACCGGCGTACGACAGCGCCTCGAGCACGAAGCACGCGACGAGCCAGGGTGTGCTCGCGCTCTCAAGGGCATCAAGCACCTGCTGGTAGCCGGCTGCCTTGCCGAGCAGGAGCACCAGCCCGATCGCCAGCACCAGCACCAGCGCGATGCCCAGCACCACCGTCCGCCGGGACACCGCATGCGGTGTCGCGTGATCGTGAAGCTCCTCCGGGTGCGGACCGGGCATCACGCGGGCCCGATGCCGCCTCGCCACGTGCAGCAGGACGCTCCGGCGCGCGCACCCAGCGCCACGGCGTCATCGAGGGAGAGCCCGCGTGCGAGCCCCACCGCGAGGCCGGCCGCGAAGGAGTCGCCGCACCCGTAGGTATCCACCACGGGTCCCGGCGGCTGCGCGGCGGCATAGGTGCGGGTGCGCCCGCCGGCTTCGGTGATGGTGCCGCCACGCGGCCCATCTGTGACTACGATCGCCGCGGGCACGATGGCTGTCGGCAGCTCGGAGGGGTCTTCATCGGGATCACTGGCGCTGGCCACCACCACGTCGGCGCGTACTCCCGACGCGATGAGGTCCTCCAACCGGCGCGCGGTGACCACCAGCCGCTGCGCGGCCCGCGCGAGGACGAGCGCCTGCGGGTCCTCCCCCGCGTAGTACGCCGCGCCCATGCCCTCGAGACGCGTCCAGGGGAGGGCATCGGATGCCGCGGGCTGCAGGCGTGGGCCCACGACCATGATGGTGCGCTCGCCATCGGGCTCGGTGACCGACAGCACCGGCGTCTGGGGCCCCGGGCGCCGGGCGGGGATCACCTCGATGCCCCGGCCCTCGAGCGCCGCGGCCGTGGTGAGCGCGTGGGCATCGTCACCCAGGGCCGTGAAGAGGCTCACGCGCGCGCCGAGTCGCGCCGCCGCGCACGCCGCCACTCCCCCGCCCCCCGCCGGCTCCTCGAGGGGCTCGCGAAGGTCGGCGATGTGCCCGCGCCCCGGGAGGGTGCCGAGCGCGTGCGTGACCCACTCCACATGGCCCACCACGGCCATTGCGCCGTGCGGGCCGGACCGGCTCATGTCAGGCCGGCCCCAGCACCTCGGGCGCGCCGTAGGCCCGGAGGCACTCCGGCACGGCGACGGTGCCGTCCGGCCGCTGGTGGTTCTCGAGGATCGCGATGAGCGTGCGGCCCACCGCGACCGCCGTGCCGTTCAGCGTGTGCACGGGCATGGTCTCCTTGCCCCGCTTTGTACGCGCCTTCAGGCGTCGCGCCTGGTAATCGGTGCAGTTGGAGCAGGAGGTCACCTCGCGGTAGCGATCCTGCCCCGGCATCCATGCCTCGCAGTCGAACTTGCGCGCCGCGGATGCCCCGAGGTCGCCCACCGCGACGTCCACGACGCGATACGGGATGCCCAGCTCCTGGAGGATGCGCTCCTCGATGCCGAGGATCCTCAGGTGCTCCTCGGATGACTGCTCGGGGGTGGTGAACGAGAACATCTCGACCTTGTCGAACTGGTGCACCCGGAAGATGCCGCGGGTGTCACGGCCGGCGGCCCCCGCCTCGCGACGGAAGCACGAGGAGATGCCCGCGTAACGCAGTGGCAGGTCGGCCTCGTCGATGATCTCGTCCTGGTGGAGTGCGGCGAGTGGCACCTCGGACGTGCCCACCAGGTAGAGGTCATCGTCGGCCGTGGCGTACACGGCAGAGCGGTCGGCCGGGAAGAAGCCGGTACCGACCAGGGCCTCCTCGCGCACGAGCACGGGCGGGATGACCGGGGTGAACCCCTCGGACGACACCACGTCGACCGCCCATGAGACCAGCGCCATCTGCACGCGCACGAGGGGGCCCATCAGGTAGGCGAAGCGGGATCCCGAGGTGCGGGCGGCCCGCTCCAGGTCGAGGCCCCCGAAGCCCTCGGCGAGTTCCACGTGATCCTTCGCGCCGTCCGGAAACGACGGGATCTCCCCCACCTTGCGGATCTCCAGGGCGTCGTCCTC
>CAIYRJ010000231.1 GCA_903928615.1 uncultured Actinomycetes bacterium
CGCGATGGCGCTGCCAGAACCACATGGGCGAGTGCCGGTCCTCCGGGTACCGCGCCCGTGACCGGGTCGCCTTCGTGACCCCGTAGAACTTGCGGGCCCACAGCGATGCGGGGCGGCCCAGGCGCAGCGCGCCGATGAAGGCGAGCGGCCAGAAGATGAGGCCGACGAAGGCGAAGGTCCACTTCCCCTTGAGGAACGTGACCACGCAGAACACGGCCGTGAGGCCGTGCCAGGCCGCGATGATGCCGCTGCCCGCGACGTCCGAGTTGTTCCAGATCTCCACCCAGAACGGGATGCCCAGCGCGGCGAGCGCCAGCACGGCCCCGAGCACGATCACGGCATCCACGGACCGGCGGCCCTCCTTCGACCAGTAGACGTCCTTGAGCGTGAGCCAGAGCGCGAACTCATCGAGGGTGAGCGCCGCGCCGATGCCGAAGAGCGTCGGCACGATGAGGCCCGCCACGCCACCGGGCTGCCAGTCGACGGCGATGCCGATGACCCCGCTGATGAGCAGCAGGAAGATTCCCGGCACGAGGTGGTGGATGTGCGTGCCGCCCACCGACATGTCGCCGAACGGTCCCTTGCCGTGCTTGATCGACCACGTGATGCCGCGGGTGATCAGGAACGTCACGAGGAAGGCCAGCAGCGTCATCTGGATCGTGCCGATGCCGGTCTGGCGGATGCGCTCCTGGAACGCGTCGACCACCGGGAACGACTCCGACCAGAAGTCGGCGGGCATGAAGATGAGGGGACCCATCGCCACCTACCCTAGTGATGCCCGGGCGGTCAGCCCGGGAAGCGCACGTGCAGGTGGTCGTCGTGGTTCGGCCAGCGCACCACCACGCCCGCGGGGCCGCGCAGGTCGAGCGACGGCCCGATGAGCACCAGGTCGGCGCCCTGGGAGATGAGGCGATTGACCACCTGCTGCGTGAGCGCCCGGTCGTAGTTCGCGGGGTTCGCGGCACCGCGAACCCGGTCGCGCCGGGGCAGCCTGATGTCCACGTCGAGCCCGTTCTGGTGCGAGGAGTGACCGTCGATGCGGCCGCCCTGGCGCCGCGAGAGGTCGCCGATGCCCAGGGGGCCCGCGCCCGGGTTGGCCTTCGCCCACCACCGGCCCAGCTCCACGATCTCGCGCACGAGGCGCGCGGTGCCCCAGCGGGTCTCGAGTCCGCCGGGCTCGCTCTGGGTGCGCGGGTCGTACGTGTAGTAGCCGGTGCCCGACGCCGGGAGCCGCACGGCGCCGGTGAGGCGACCGCCATTCGGCGTGCCATCCGGCACGCTCTCGCGCCAGTCGATGATGGCCCCGCCGTCCTCACCGGTCACCTCGATGGTGCGGGGGATCAGCACCGGCTCCTCGGGGATCGCCATCATCATGGGGGTCGAGGGCACGGGCTGCGCGGGCACGTCGCGATCGGGCAGCGCTGCTGCGAGCGGCACCGAGCAGGCGAGCAGCCCCACCAGGCCGATCCACATCGCGCGGCCGCGCCGTCCGTGTCGCGCCTCACGGCGGTGGCGGCAGGCCACGCATGGGCAGGGCGGATTGAGGAGGTTCCTTGGCATGGGGACGGCACGCTAGGTGCGCCGGGCAACCCCGTGGGAAATGCCCGTTTCGGGCTGGCTGCGTCGACGCTTGCGACCGATCTCCTGCTGCGCGCGCGGTGCTGTCCTACGATCGTGAACGTGTCCTGGCTTGCTCGCCCCATCGTCTACATCCCCGTGGTGATCGCCCTCGTGTTCGTCGGGCTCGGCGCGTGGTGGTGGTCGCAGGCCGGCAGCAGCACGCCCGTGAGCGAGGAGCAGGCCGGTCGCGAGTACGGATCGGACAGCGCGCCCGCCGTGGCCGGGGCGCCGGCATCGGGCGTGTGGACGTATCGCGCCTCGGGTGATGAGACCGTGGGCCTCGGGCCGGTCACGATCGACCGACCGCTGCCCGCCGAGGCGCAGATCGTGGTGCGGCCCGCGCCGAAGGGCTTCTGGCGAACGGTCGCGCTGAGCGAGGAGCACGTGGAGGCCTCGCGGCTGCGCGTGACGCCGAAGGGGGAGTACCTCGAGGAGCGCGTCACGAGCGTGAAGGTGACCGGCCTTGGCCGGGACGACCGCGAGAAGCTCGTGCCGCCGCCGCTGGTGTACCCGGCCTCGATCGAGCCCGGCGACACCTGGACCGAGCGCTACATGATGGACGAGGTGCGCGTGGTGACCCGGGTCCGCGTGGTGGAGGCCGAGACGGTCGACGTGGGCGGAACGCCCATCCAGGCGGTGGTGATCGACAAGCGCGGCAAGGTGACCGGTCCGCTCGCGGGTATTCGCGATGACCGCATCTGGTGGTCGCCCGAGCTCAAGATGCCGGTGCGCTGGGTGATGCGCACCAAGCTCGATGGCTTCGCGTCGCTGCGCACGGACGCCGACCTCACGCTCACCCGCCCCGCGCCCACCACGTGAGCGCGCCGGTCGCAGGCGACCGCGCGCCGCTGCCGATCATCCTGCTCGTGGTGGCGGCCGGCGTGCTGGCGTTCACCACCGACCAGCCGCTCGTGCTCGCCGCGCTCGCGATCGGCGCCATCGTGCTGCTGCGCCTCGCGCCGGGCAGCCCCGGCCGGTTCGTGGTGGTGGCCGCGGTGGTGTCGGCTCTGGGCGTGTTCCTGCTCACCCCGCTGCTCTCGGGTCAGGGTGACCTGGTGCTCTTCGATATCCCCGTGCCGCCCCCGCTGACTGGCGAGATCACGGCAGAGGAGCTCGTGGCGAGCGCGGTCGCCGCCATGAGGGTGCTGGCCACCATCGCGCTCACGGCGGCGCTCTTCGCCTGGGCCGACCCCGATCGCATGCTCGCCGGGCTCAGCCGCGTGGCGCCGCGATCCGCACTGGTGTCGGCGCTCGCCGCCCGCCTGGTGCCCACCATGCGAAGCGACGCGCGCGCGATCGCCGAGACCGCGCGGCTGCGGGGCGTGGCCCTCACCACCGGATCCCGCATGCAGCGCGCCCGGGCGGCGGCCCCACTGGCGCTTCCGCTGGTGGGATCGGCCCTCGAGCGCGGCCTTGACGCCGCCGAGGCCATGGCCGCGCGGGGCTACGGGGAGGGCCGGCGCACCCGCCTGCCTGAGCGACCGCGCGACATGGGGGAGCGCATCACGCTGCTGCTGGCCGTGCTGCTCGCGGCCGCGGTGGCATGGGCCATCGTGGCCGGGGCAGCGGGCTTCGCGTTCTATCCGGTGCTCGACCCGGTGGTCACCTGGCAGTCGGTCGCGCTGGCGGCAGGCGTGCTCGTGGCGCTGGTGGGCGCCGCAGCGGCCCTGAAGCACGCCGCACGGCCGCCGAGCGATCTTGGACGGCCCTATTCGCCGTGATACGGTCCCGGACCGCTCGCCCGCCGAGGCGAACGACCCGACACGCCCACAGTCCGGAAGAGGCTCGTGCCAACGATCAACCAGATGGTCCGCAAGGGCCGCAAGCCCAAGGCGACCAAGACCTCCACGCCCGCCCTGCGCGGGGCCCCGCAGAAGCGCGGGGTGTGCACGAGGGTCTACACCACCACCCCGAAGAAGCCGAACTCGGCGCTGCGCAAGGTGGCGCGCGTGCGGCTCACCAACGGGATGGAGGTCACGAGCTACATCCCGGGCGAGGGCCACAACCTGCAGGAGCACTCGGTGGTGCTCGTGCGTGGCGGCCGCGTGAAGGACCTCCCGGGCGTCCGGTACAAGGTCATCCGCGCGGCCCTCGACACGGCAGGCGTTTCCGACCGCAAGCAGGCGCGCTCGAAGTACGGCGCCAAGACACCGAAGTAGGAAGATGCCCCGCCGCGCAGCAATCACACGCCGTCCGCTGATCCCGGACCCCGTCTACGACAACGTCGTCGTGACGCAGCTGATCAACAAGGTCCTCTCGGATGGCAAGAAGTCCGTTGCCGAGCGCACCGTGTATGACGCCCTCGAGCGCATCCGCGAGCGCACCGGCCGCGACCCCGTGCAGGTGATGGAGGAGGCCATCCGCAACGTCACGCCGGCCCTCGAGGTGAAGAGCCGGCGCGTCGGTGGCGCCACCTACCAGGTGCCGATCGAGGTGCCGTCGCGCCGCGGTCGCACGCTGGCCATCCGCTGGATCGTCCTCTTCGCGCGGCAGCGCCGCGAGAAGCAGATGAGCGAGCGCCTGGCCAACGAGCTGCTCGACGCGCTCGGCTCGCAGGGCGGCGCGTTCAAGCGCAAGGACGACCTCTACCGGATGGCGCAGGCCAACAAGGCCTTCGCGCACTACCGCTGGTAGCGCCCGTTCCCCGGCCTAATCGGCTCGGGGTGGGCTTGCATACAGAAGAGACGTCGCGGGGGAATCGGTTCCCCGTGCCACATCGTTACGGACAGGTGAGATTCAGTGTCTGAGAAGAAGGTCCCGCTCGAGTACACCCGGAACATCGGGATCATGGCCCACATCGATGCGGGCAAGACCACGACGACCGAGCGCATCCTCTACTACACCGGTCGTACCCACCGCATCGGCGAGGTCCATGAGGGCGCCGCCA
>CAIYRJ010000232.1 GCA_903928615.1 uncultured Actinomycetes bacterium
CAGCGGAATCCGCACCGTGGCCGACCTCGCCGGGAAGCGCGTGGCCGTGCCGTCGCACGGCAACACGCAGGACCTCACCTTCCGCCTGCTGCTCGAGGAGGCCGGCCTTCGCGCCAGCGACCAGGGTGGCGAGGTGGAGGTGGTGCCGGTGAAGAACGCCGCACTGCCCGAGGCGCTGAAGCAGGACGTCGTGGACGCCGCCCTGGCGCCCGCGCCGTATGGCGAGCGGCTGGTGGGCGACGGGGTCGCCGTGCCCGTGCCGGCGATCGACCGGCAGATCGCGAAATGGCGGATCCCCGCCACCATCCTCGTGGCCACCGAGGAGTTCGTCCGCGCCAACCCCGACGCCACCGCGGCGCTGGTGAAGGCCAATGCCGATGCCGTGGCACGTGCCCGCCGTGATCGCCTTGCGGTGGCCCGCAGGTTCAACGCCCTGCTGTCGGAGTCCACGGGCAAGGAGATCGACGAGAAGGTGCTGCTGGCGTCGCTGCGCGCGATGGAGCCCACCACCGAGATCGCCCCGGGCGCGATGGCCCGGATGGTGCGCGCGGCAGAGATATCGGGGTACTCCGGGGGCCCCGTCTCGCCCGCCGCGCTGGTTCCGCGCCCCGGCTGACCGCCGGGCGGGAGGAGTCGGCGCGCCTGCGTGGAAACGTGAGGCGCACCGGCACACTCCCTGGAGGACTTCAGATGGCGCGTCAGGCACGCGTTCTTGCGATGGCGAACCAGAAGGGCGGGGTCGCGAAGACCACGTCCTCGCTCAGCCTTGCCGCCGCCCTCCATGAGAAGGGGCAGCGGGTGCTGGTGGTCGATCTCGACCCGCAGAGCAACCTGTCGATGAGCCAGGGCATCGACGTCGAGAACCTGCGCGACGGCATGTACGACGTGCTCGTGAGAAGCCTGCCCATCAAGGACATCATCCAGGTGCGCGAGATCGACATCGCGCCCGCGGGCATCGAACTCGCCGGCGCAGAACTCGCCCTCTCGAGCATGATCGGACGCGAGCGCGCCCTGCAGCGCGCGCTCGAGCCGGTGCGCTCGCAGTACGACTACATCATCATGGACACCCCGCCGTCGCTGGGGCTGCTCACTATCAACGCGATGGTGGCCGCGCAGGGCGTGATCGTGCCGGTGCAGTGCGAGTACCTGTCGCTGCGCGGGCTCGCGCAGCTCACGCAGACCCTCGAGCAGGTGCGCGAGCACCTCAACCCCGACGTGAAGATCTTCGGGATCCTCCCGACCATGTACGACGGGCGCACCATGCACTGCCGCGAGGCCGTGGACGTGCTCATCGACAACTTCGGCGACGTGGTGTTCCGCACCCGCATCGGCAAGACCGTGCGCTTCGCCGAGGCGCCCGTGCAGGGCAAGAGCATCCTGGCCTTCGACGGCACCGGGCAGGCCGCCCGGTGGTACCGCCAACTGGGCCGCGAGGTGCTGGAGCGCGACGGCGTGTGGACCGACGACCTCGAGAGGGTGCGCCGTCCGGTGCGCGACGTGAGGCCGCAGTCCGGGCCGAACCTTAGACTGGCCTCGTGAAGAAGCAGTCCATGCGCGAGGGTCCGCTCGCGGATCTCTTCAGGAGCACCACCCCGGGCGAGGGCGGCGCACAGGGCATGCAGTCCGAAGCGCCGGCCGAGACGCGCCAGGAGGTGCCCCTGCGCGCCGAGGGCCAGGCCGTGGTTCGCGTGGTCGGCGTCGGCGGCGGTGGCTGCAACGCGGTAGACCGCATGATCGAGGCCGGCGTGCACGGCGTCGAGTTCATCGCCATCAACACCGACCGCCAGGCGCTCGACAGCAGTCGCGCCGACGTGGTCATCCCGGTGGGCGCGGAGGTCACGCGCGGCCTTGGCACCGGCGGCGACCCCGCGCTGGGCGAGATGGCCTTCCGCGAGAGCGAGGAGCACCTGCGCCGCGTGCTGCGCGGCAGCGACCTGGTGTTCATCGCAGCGGGCGAGGGCGGCGGCACGGGCACCGGCGGTGCGCCGGTGGTGGCCAAGGTGGCCCGCGAGCTCGGCGCGCTGGCCGTTGCGGTGGTCACCCGCCCATTCGGCTTCGAGGGCAACAAGCGCGCGAACACCGCCGACCTGGGCATCACGCACCTCGGCGAGGCCGCCGACACGGTCATCGTCATCCCGAACGACCGCCTCATGAGCGTGCTCGAGCGGGGAACCAGCGTGATCCAGGCATTCGCCGTGGCCGACGACCTGCTGCGCCAGGGCGTGCAGGGCATCAGCGACCTCATCACGCTGCCGGGCCTCATCAACGTCGACTTCGCCGACGTGCGCACCATCCTCAAGGACGCCGGCACCGCGCTGCTCGGCATCGGCTACGCCACGGGCGGCAGCCGGGCCACCGACGCCGCCACGGCCGCCATCTCGTCCGCGCTGCTGGAGACCCCCATCGACGGCGCCCGGGGCATCCTCCTTGGCATCACCGGCGGCCCGAGCATGTCGCTCATCGAGGTCACGGAGGCCGCGCAGGTGGTGGCCGACGCCGCGGACCCCGACGCCAACATCATCTTCGGCGCCACCATCGACGACCAGCTCGACGACCAGGTGTGGGTCACCGTCATCGCCGCCGGCCTGTCGGGCACGCCCGCCAAGGGAACGAGCATGGCAGGCATCGGCTCGCGCACGCCGGCCACCCGGGTGGAGCGCGGCCGCCGTCCGCGCCCCGAGAGCACCGCGGCACTCACCAGCTCGTCCGAGATCGCCGAGCCGCCGGAGGCCCCGGACCTCTCGGCCGACGTCCCGCCGGCACCGGAGCCCAAGGCACCGCCCGAGGCTCCCGCGTCGCTGTCGGCAGCACCCGAGCCCGACCTCCCCGCGGCACCCGCGCCGTCGCCGGCCGAGACCACGGCCATCACGCCGCCGCCCGAGGAGTCCACGCGGCTGTTCTCGGTGGAGGGCGACAAGGGATCCTCCGACCCGGACGGCGGATCCGCCGCCTAGGGGCTCGCGCCCGATGATCACGGGCGCGGTGGCCGCGGGCAACCCGCTCTCGGCACGCGCCGGCGCACGCGCGCTGGCCGACGGCGGCACGGCGGTGGATGCCGTCATCGCCGGGGCGCTCACGGCCGCCGTGGCCGAGGCCGTGCTCACCGGCCCCGGCGCCGGTGGGTTCCTGCTGGTGCGCCCCCCGGGCGGGCCGGCGACCGTGCTCGACTTCTTCGTGGCGGTGCCCGGGCTCGGCCCCGGTGGACGCCGTCTCGACCCCGACCACCTGCATGCGTTCACCGTGCCCTTCGGCACCGCGGAGCAGGTGTTCCACATCGGGCCGGCGTCGGTGGCAGTGCCCGGAATGCTCGCGGGGCTCGATGAGGCCTCCCGGCGCTTCGGGCGCCTGCCGATGGCCGACCTCGTGCGCCCCGCCGTGCGGCTGGCGCGCGAGGGCGTGATGGTGGGGGAGGAGGCCGCGTACCTGCACCGCATCCTCGAGGACATGCTCGGGCACACGCCGGCCTCGGCCGCCCAGTTCACCCCCGACGGCGGGCCCGCCACCCCCGGCGCCACGCTGGTGTTCGACGACCTCGCCGGCACCCTCGAGCGCTTCGGCCGCGAGGGCGCGGCGTGCATGTACGGCGGGGTGGTGGGCGAGGAGATCCTGCGCTACCTCGCGGCCACCGGGGGCCTCGTCACCCACGAGGACATGGCGGCCTACCGCGTGGTGGAGCGGGCGCCGGTGGAGGTGGCATTCCGTGATGTCACGGTGCTCACCAACCCCCCGCCGTCGAGCGGTGGCGTGCTCATCGCCGCCGCGCTGCGCGAGATGCATCGCCGCCAGGCGCCCGGGGACGACGAGGCGTTCTATGCCGGCATGGCCCGTGCCCAGGCCGCGGCCAACGCCATGCGGGGTCCGGGGTTCCACGAGGGGCTCGGGGAGGAGGACTTCCTCGAGAGGTTCTGGGCCGCCCTGCGCGCGGCCGAGTCGGATGGCACGCCCCCGTCGCGCAAGCCCACGGGCACCACCCACGTGAGCGCCATCGACTCCGAGGGCGGCATGGCGAGCCTGTCGTCGTCGAACGGATCGGGATCCGGCGTGGTGGCCCCGGGAACGGGCGTGCTGCTCAACAACATGCTGGGGGAGAGCGACCTCAACCCCGCGGGCTTCGGGTCGCTTCCACCCGGCGCTCGCATGACGTCCATGATGGCGCCCACCCTGCTGCTGCGCGGCGACGCGCCACTGGCGGCGGTGGGGTCGGCGGGCTCCAACCGGCTGCGCTCTGCGATCCTCATGGTCGTCGCGGGGATGGTGGACGGGGGCCTCGGCCCGGGTGAGGCGGTCGACCGCCCCCGCGTGCACCACGAGGGCGGCGGGCTGGACGTGGAGGGGGGAGTGCCCGAGGGCGCCATCTCGGCGCTCGAGGCGGCTGCATTCGACCTGCGCCTCTGGGACGAGTCGAATCTCTACTTCGGGGGCGTGTCGGCGGTGGGCATCACCGACCGGGGCCTCGAGGCGGCGGGTGACCCGCGTCGCGGCGGCGGCGCGGCAGGCGTGGACGACGAGGGAAGGGTGGTGGACCTGTGAGCACGCGCGAGGTGATCGTGGGGGACAGGACGTTCGAGCTGGTGGCCGAGCCACCGCGCACGTCGCTCACCGACGACGCGCACACGCTGTGGGGCTTCAACGTGGAGGTGCGCGAGGGCGGCGCGGTGGTGGCCATCAAGACCTGCTTCGTCGGCCGCGTGACCGTGCAGGCCCGGCACCCCGAAGCGCTGCAGGGCACGGCCGAGGACATCGCCGCGGTGGTGCACCAGATGGCCTTCGACAAGATCGCGGAGGGCCTCGCCTCGGGCGAGGTGGACGACGCGCTGGTGTTCGCCTAGGCCGCGGTGCGGTCCTGGGGAGTGGGGCGCATGCCGCTGATCTCCACGGCCACCGCGATGGCGTCCTGGCGCTCGTCGTCGGGCGCCTCGTCGGCGATGCGCCACGCCTCTCGCGCTGCCCAGCGCAGGCGCTCCGCCTCGTCGGGCTTTCCCTTGGCCTCGCGGGCCTGCTGCACCAGGCTCTCGAGCACGCGCGAGCGCTCCTTGCTGGTGAGCTCGCTCTGCGTGTAGCCCCCGCCCTGGCGCATCAGGATCCAGAACACGAACAGCAGCAGCGGCACCTTGATGGCGATGAACACGATGAGCGCCCCCATCGCGAGCGTCTCGGGACCGAAGGCGGCGCCCGCGAACGACACCATCACGGTGCCGAGCACCACGGCCATGGCGAGGAGCGCGACCACGGCGATGGCACGGCCGCCCTGCAGGTCGCCATCGCGGTCGTAGAAGAGGCGCACCACCCAGCTCTGCCGGGCGGCCTTCGCGCGGTCGTCGCGTGAGAAGCCCATCGCGG
>CAIYRJ010000233.1 GCA_903928615.1 uncultured Actinomycetes bacterium
CGCGCGCGCCTCACCGGCACCGCCCGCGCCTGCCGCGCGCTGCACGCCGTGCGCCTGGCATCGCCCGGCGACGAGATCACCGCGTTCCGGGCGCTGCAGTTCGGGTGGTTCACCACGCGCATGCTCATGGATGAGGACGACAACATCGCCGCCGCGCTCGGGCGCGTGCCCGGGCTCGACGTGCCCGCCGTCATGGCCATGATCGACACGCCCGAGGTGGAGGAGGCCTACCAGGCCGACCGTGCCGAGGCGCGCACGGCCGCCGGAAGCCCCACGGAATTCCAGGGCAAGGCGGCCAACACCGACGGCGCGGTGCGCTACACGGCGCCCTCGCTCATCTTCCGCGCCGGGGACGCCACGCTCGAGGCGGGCGGGTTCCAGCCCATGGAGGCCTACGACGTGATCGTGGCCAACCTCGACCCCACGGGATCACGCCGCGGCGTTCCCGAGGAGCGCCCGGAGGAGGTTCTGGCGGAGTTCCCCCTGGGCCTCACCACCCAGGAGGTGGCCGAGGTGATGCGCACGGATATCGAGCAGCCGCTCGACCGCCGCGCCGCCGCCCAGATGCTCATCCGGGCCGTGGGCCGGGGCGCCGTGCAGGTGGAGCCGCTGGGCGACGACGGCCTGTGGAGCGTCGTGGTCTAGTCGCCGATGGCTAGCCGGATGTCCAGGCGTCGTCCGGCACCGACTTCTCGCAATTCGGGAACTCGCCGGCGACGGCATCGAGGGTGTTCGGCACTGCGCTGACGTCCCACTGCAGCCAGATCTTTCCGTTGCGGATGCGCTTGTTGCCATTGAGGCTCGTTCGCACCACCATCTCCACCGGGCACTCCCACTCGTGATCAGGGTGCTCGTCGTACCCCCGGTGCTCGAAGGTGGTGGTGAAGGTGCACGTGCCGGCCTGCCACCTGTTCAGCTTCACGAGCCCCGCCTGACCGCCACGCTGGCACTGCATCTTCTTCCACGCGGGAACGAGCGGTACGACCGAAGGGTTGGCCGCCCATTGGCTGCCGGTGCTGGCCACCTTCTCGAAGTCGGCGATCACTTTCTGGCGCACGGCCTGGCTGAACACCAGGTAGCAGCCGCCGGAGTAGTCGATGGGAATCCATGTCTGCGCCTTCTTGCAGATCACATGACGTGGCGGCACCTTCTGTTTCTCGGCGGCGCCGAGGGCGGCCGTGGATGCGATGAGGGCGGCGCCTGCCACCAACGCGGCGGCAGCGGTGAGGCGGGCTGAGGGGAGGCTGGGCATGGCTTCGCTCCGGGGTCGGGAGGATGTCCCCCAATCTAGCGAAGCGTGATCCGGCGCCACCCCGGCCGCGGGCGCGGTTGCGCGCCGCCTGAGGGGTGGATGGCCGCGTGCAACTCGGGCTATGGTGCATCGCATGAGATTGCTCACCGTGATCGCACTCGCGCTGGTCGTGGCGGTGCATCACGGGGTGCCGGTGCTGGGGCACTCCGCCCACGCGCAGGCCGCGCCCCACTGCGCGGCGGGCACCTGCGCCCCCGACGCCGGAGGCGCGCATGGAGGTGACGACGGCGCGGCCGACATCGGCCTGGCCGGCGCGTGCCTGGCGATCCTCGCGATGGCGGCAGCCGTCGCAGCGGGCCTCGGCAGGGGCCTGCGCATGCGGCTGCCCCTCCCGGCGGGGCGCGCCACGCGCGCCGGGCGCGTGGCCATGCTCGGTCCCCCGGCCCACGGGCCTCCCCGTCCGATACGCCCCTGCGTGCTGCAGCGGTGACGTGACCGCCCCCACGGGGCATGTCATGTCACGACGAACGCAGGAGGATTGAGATGAGCAACAAGTGGATGGCCGTCATCGGCGCCGTTGTGGTGCTGCTCGTGGGCGGCGCCATCGGCTGGACCATCGGCGCCAACACCGGGGGCGACCACATGATGGACGGCGACTCCATGGCCATGATGGACGGGGTCAGCGAGACCCACCACGGCATGATGGCCATGGACCAGAAGGAGTTCCTCGCCATGATGGTGGAGCACCACCAGATGGCGGTGGACATGGCCGAGGCCGAGCTCGAGGCCGGTGACCGGCCGGTGGTGAAGGCCCTGGCCACGAAGATCATCGCCGACCAGAAGAAGGAGATCACCCAGATGCGCTCGTGGTACCGGGCGCTCTACGGCGAGGACGTCCCCAAGATGGACATGAACGACATGGGCATGGCCTCGATGATGGGCATGTCCGGGATGTTGCCCGAGGCCATCACGGGGGCTGCCGACCCGGATGAGGCCTTCCTCCGGATGATGATCCCGCACCACGCCGGCGCCCTGCTGATGGCCGACATGGTGCTGAACGGCATGCCGAACGCCGACGTGAAGGCGCTGGCGAACCAGATCATCGACGCCCAGGCAAAGGAGATCGCCCAGATGCAGGAGATGCGCGCCGGCAGCTAGGCGCCGCTACTCCAGCGGGCTCAGGTGCTCGCGGCAGGCGGCCTCGTGCCCGTCGGTGCGGATGCCCTGCAGGGATACCTCTGCGGGCCACGCACCCGGGTCGGGGCCGCTGTCGCCGGCGGGGCGGGTAATGACCGCCTGCCATCGGTCGGCCGAGCACGCC
>CAIYRJ010000234.1 GCA_903928615.1 uncultured Actinomycetes bacterium
GCGAGGCCCACCACGGCCACCTTGGTGCCATTGGGGAGCGTCTGCACGGCGATCTCACCGGGCCTGCCGGCGTGGAGGATGCCCACGGCGTCGAGCGCGCGCACCGTGGAGCGGATGCCCGCCGGGCCCCAGTCGTTCGAGTGGTTGTTGGCGATGCTCATCACCGTGAAGCCCGCGTTCTTGAGGTTGCGGGCGTACGACGGCGGGCTCGCGAACGCATAGCAGCTGCCACCGCTGCCGCTGCCGCACTTGGCGCTGGGCCCGGTGGCCAGCGCGGACTCCAGGTTGCCGAACACCACGTCGCCCTTGAGCAGGGGCTTCACTGCGTTGAAGAGGGTGGACCCTCCGGCGGGGGGGAGGCCGAACTCCGGCGTGCCCATCACGGTGTCGCCCACGGCGGCCACCGACACGCCCGAGGCCCCCGGCGCGGCCGTTCCCTGGGTGGTCGACGCCGCGGTGGTGGCCGCCACCTGCTGCTCTGCCTGGCCGCCGCCCGGGGCATCGGCGGAACGCGCGGCATCTGCCGGCGGCGCGCCCGCGCCCGATGCGGCCGTGCCCTCGGCGTTGGCCGTGGTGACCGTGGGGTCCGACCCGGTGCCGGACGCCACCACGGCCACGAGCCCGCCCACTGCCACCACGCAGAGAAGCGCCAGCACGCGGTTCTGCTTGACGCGCGTTGATGCGGGGCGGCGGCGCTGGGGCGGCCGGCGGCGGGACGGGGTGCTCATCACGTCGAAATTAGCCGCCCGGGTCGGCCATCCTGCCGCGCGCGGTCGCGGTGCTAGCCTCCGCAGGGCTGATTAGTCCGGTTAGTCCATCATGGGGGCGGGGATGGCCAGGGTCACGGTGGGGATGCACGAGGCGAAGACCCACTTCTCGCGGCTGGTCCGGCAGGCGCAGGACGGCGACGACGTGGTGGTCGAGAACAACGGCACGCCCGTGGCGAGGATCGTTCCGTTCGCCGATGACAATCCACGACGCCGCGCGCGCGGCATGCTCAAGGGGAGGGTCTGGATGAGCGAGGACTGCTGGGACCCCGACCCCGAGCTGGAGCGCCTCTTCTCCGAGGGCACGCTGTGAGGTGGCGGACATGAGGGTGCTCATCGACAGTGCCGCCCTCATCTGGTGGTTCGCTGACGACCGCCGCCTGGGCCCCACTACCGCAGACGTCATCGAGGATCCCTCCACGGAGGCGTACGTGAGCGTGGCGTCGGCGTGGGAGATCGAGATGAAGCGGGCGTCGGACAAGCTGCGCCTGGACGGCGCGCTGCCCGAATGCCTCGAGGCCGGGCTCATGTACGACCTTCCCGTGCGCCTTCGGCATGCCGTGGCGGCGGCCGCCCTGCCCATGCACCACCGCGATCCGTTCGATCGCATGCTGGTGGCACAGGCACTGACCGAGGGGCTCGTGCTCATCACGCCCGACGAGGCCCTGCGCCAGTACGACGTACCGCTGATCGACGCCCGGGCCTAGCGGCAGGTCGGGAACGGCGTGCGGCCGGCCGCGCAGGGGGGGCTAGGGCGCTCCACCCCGGCCCGCGGCGCCCAGCAGTGCATCCACCAGCGCCTGCTCGGCCTCCTCGCGGGTGACGCCGGGGGCCAGGTCCGCCACGCCAGTCGTGCGCTCGGCGAGGTCCTTGGCGGCGCCCGTGGGCGCGCCCACGGCGCGGGCGAGGCGCGCGGCGGCGAGGCGCATGGGCACGCCCACCTGGATGATCGCGCCCGCCGTGCGCCGCACCTGCGAGAGGCCCAGCACCTTGCGACCATCCGCCACGGCCTCCCATGGCGAGAGTCCGCCGAAGCACATCGCGCCGGCGGGTCCACGCGGCCAGGCGCGCGCCTCGTCCGGGGGCACGGCGCGCGCATCGGCGATGCCGAGGCCCGTGAGCGCCCCGGCCACGGCCTCTCCCACCCAGCGGTAGGCCTCCACCACGTCCACCGGAAGCAGGGGATGGCCGGTGGGGAGGATGATGTCGATGGCGATGAGGTCGTCGTCCCAGAGCACCGGTCCGCCGCCCGATGGGCGCAGCACCACCTCGAGCCCCTCGGGGGCCGCGGCAGCCGGGTCGGCATCCCCGCGCTGCGCCCGGCCCACCGTGATGGCCGCCGGGGCCACGCGGTGCACCACCAGCGCCGGCGCGCCGCCACCGACCTCGCCCAGCAGCCGTTCCGAGAGCGCCAGCGCATCGGGCACCGGCTGCGGGTCCGGTCGCTCCACCCGCCATGCCGCGGGCGGCGCAGGCACTGCTACGAGAGGTAGGGCGCCACGCCCTCGCCCTGCTGGGCGGCGTCCATCACCATCTCGCTGATGGTCGGATGCGCGTGGATGATCTCGCCGAGGTCGCGCATGGTGTAGCCGTCGCTGATGGCCACGCCCACCTCGTGGATCATCTCCACGGCGTGCGCTCCCATGATGGTGGCGCCGAGCAGCAGGTCGGTCTCGGCGTCGGCCACCAGCTGGGCGAAGCCGTCGGGCTCCCCCTCGCCAAGCGCCTTGCCGGATCCCGCGAAGCGCGCCTGGCCGATCTTCACCTCGATGCCGGCGTCGGCCGCGGTGTCGCGGTTGAGGCCCACCGTGGCGATCTCGGGGTGGGTGTAGATGCAGGCCGGCACCACGGTGCGGTCCATCGGCACCATGTGCGGCCCGAGGATGTTCTCGGCGGCGCGGGCACCCTCCGCCGACGCCAGGTGCGCCAGCTGCAGGCCCCCGATGCAGTCGCCCACGGCCCAGGCCTTCGGGTTGGCCGTGCGCAGGAACTCATCCACCACCACGTGGCCGCGGTCGGTCACCTCGATGCCGGCTTCCTCGAGCCCGATGCCGCGGGTCTGGGGCTGGCGGCCGATCGACACCAGCAGCTTCTCGGCCGAGAGCTCGGTGCCGTCGTCGAGCCTGATCGTGATGCCATCGTCCGAGTAGGAGACGACCTCCTCGAGGCGGCGGCCCAGGTGGATCTCGGCCCCCTCCTTCTCGAGCGTCTTCTGGAACTGCTTGGCCGTGCGGGAGTCGATGCCCAGCAGGATGCGGTCGAGCATCTCCACCATGGTGATCCTCACGCCGAGCGGCTGGAAGAGGCTGGCGAACTCGCAGCCGATCACGCCGGCGCCCAGCACGATCATGCTCTCGGGCACCTCGGGCATCACGAGGACGTCGTTCGACGTGAGCACGGCCGGGTGGTCCATGTCGATGCCGGGCAGGCCGGCGGGCTCCGTGCCCACCGCAACGACGAGGTGGTCGTACTCGTGGCGGGTGCCGTCCACCACCACGGCGTCGCCATCCACCACGCCCTGCCCGCGCACGAGGGTGACGCCCTTGCGCTCGCAGGCCCCCTCCACGCCACCGCGCATCTTCAGCACGATGTCGTCCTTGCGGGCCATCATGGCGGCGAAGTCGTAGCCCACCTCGCCCACGAGGATCCCGAATTCCTTGGCCTCGCGGATCTTCCGCAGCAGGTCGCTGGCCGCGAGCAGTGCCTTGGTGGGGATGCAGCCCCAGTTGAGGCAGGTGCCGCCCAGCTCGGCGCGCTCCACGAGCACCACCTGCGCGCCCATCTGCGCGGCCCTCAGGGCGGCGACGTCCCCGCCCGGTCCGCCCCCGAGCACGACAACCCGCGGCCCATCGCTCATGTGAAGGTCATCTCCCTGCCCGCGAGGGCATCTTCGAGCACGCGCGCCTGCTCGAGCTGGTGGGTCTGCGGATAGCCCTCGCTCACCGACGCGCGAGCCGGCCTGCCGATGTACTCGAACGACTCGATGGGCAGCAGGCGCTCGATGCGACGCGTCACGAACGACCAGGCGCCCATGTTGCGCGGCTCCTCCTGCACCCACTGCACGGTCTCGAGGTTCGGGTAGCTCTCGAACAGGGCGAGGATCTCCTCGCGGGGGAACGGGTAGAGCTGCTCGATGCGCCCGATGGCGAGCTCGGGGTGCTTCTCGCGGTCGGCGTGGCCGTCGAGCTCGTGGAAGATCTTTCCGGTGCAGAGCAGCAGGCGGGTCACGGCCGCGGGGTCCGTCACGCGCGGGTCGGCGAGCACGGGCTCGAAGCGACCCTTCGTGAGGTCGTCCAGGCTGCTCGACGCGGCCTTGGCGCGCAGCAGGCTCTTCGGGGTGAACACCACGAGCGGGCGGATCTCGTCGAGCAGGCCCTGGCGGCGCAGCAGGTGGAAGTAGTTGGCCGCGGTGGAGCAGTTGGCGATGCGCATGTTGCCCTCGGCCGCCAGGCGCAGGAAGCGCTCGGGGCGCCCGGAGGAGTGCTCGGGGCCGTTGCCCTCGTAGCCGTGGGGCAGCAGCAGCGTGAGCCGCGAGCGCACGCCCCACTTGGCCTCGCCGGCGGCCAGGAACTGGTCGACCATGATCTGCGCCCCGTTGGCGAAGTCGCCGTACTGGGCCTCCCAGATGACCAGCGCCTCATGGGCGGTGGTGGAGTAGCCGTACTCGAAGCCCACGCAGGCGGCTTCCGACAGCGGGCTGTTATGCAGCTCGAACGACGCCTTCGCGCGCAGCAGGTGCTGCATCGGCACGTACACCTCGCCCTTGCGGGGCTCGTACGACGACTCATCGGCGGTGTGGTGCAGCTCGAGGTGCCGCTGGGTGAAGGTGCCGCGCGCGACGTCCTGCCCCGTGAGCCGGATCGGCACGCCCTCGGTGAGCAGCGACGCGAAGGCCAGCGCCTCGGCGTGCGACCACGTGATGCCGCCGTCCTCGCCGAGCGCGGCGCGGCGGCGCTCGAGCTGCGGCGTGAGCTTGGCGTGCACCGGGAAGCCATCGGGCGGCAGGTGCAGCTGCTCGTTGAGGCTGCGCAGCGTGGATGCGCTCACGCGGGTCTTCACCACCTGCGTCTTCGCGCGGCGGCGCTTGTCGCGCGAGCTCTCCTGGTCTGATCCCTGCTCGAGCCCCGACTGCACGCGCTTGTGCGCCGACGACATGCGGTCCTCGGCCACCGTGACCATGGCGGCGTAGTCGTCCTCGGTGATGACGCGGTCCTCGATGAGGCGGTCGGCGAAGATGCGCGCCACCGTGGGGTGCTCCTTGATGGTGCGCGCCATCACGGGCTGGGTGTAGGCCGGCTCGTCGAGCTCGTTGTGGCCCAGTCGCCGGTAGCCGATGAGGTCGATGAGCACGTCGTGGCCGAAGCGCGCGCGGAACTGCACGGCGAGGTTGACGGCCGCGATGCAGGCGTCCACGTCGTCGGCGTTCACGTGCACGATGGGCATGTCGAAGCCCTTGGCCATGTCGCTGGCGTAGCGCGTGGAGCGACTGTCCTCGGGGTCGGTGGTGAAGCCCACCTGGTTGTTGACGATCACGTGGATCGTGCCGCCGGTCGAGTAGCCCACCAGCCCCTGGAGGTTGAGCGTCTCGGCCACCACGCCCTGGCCGGGGAAGGCCGCGTCGCCGTGGATGAGCAGCGCCACCGCGCGGTCGGGCTGGTGCTCGGCGATGTTGGTTGCGCGGATGGTCTGCTTGGCGCGCACGCCACCCTCGGCCACGGCGTTCACCTGCTCGAGGTGGCTGGGGTTGGCGGCCAGGTGCACGTGCACCGACTTGCCCGAGCGGGCCTTGAACGTGCCCTCGGCGCCCTGGTGGTACTTCACGTCGCCGGCCGCCGCGTAGGGCTCGCCGTCGGCGTGCTCGTCGTCGTCATCATGCTCCATCTGGCC
>CAIYRJ010000235.1 GCA_903928615.1 uncultured Actinomycetes bacterium
GACCCGAACCGGCACGACCTCGCGTGAGGACTACTCCCACTCGATCGTGGGACCCGAACCGGCACGACCTCGCGTGAGGACTACTCCCACTCGATCGTGGGACCCGAACCGGCACGACCTCGCGTGAGGACTACTCCCACTCGATCGTGCCGGGGGGCTTGCTGGTCACATCCAGCACCACCCGGTTCACGCCGGGGACCTCGTTGATGACGCGGCTCGAGATCTTCTCGATGAGGTCGTAGGGAAGCCGGGCCCAGTCGGCGGTCATGGCGTCGTCGGAGGTGACGGCGCGGATCACGATGGGGTACGCGTAGGTGCGGCTGTCGCCCTGCACGCCCACCGACCTGACGGCCGGGAGCACCGCGAACGACTGCCAGAGGTCGCGGTAGAGGCCGGCGAGGCGGATCTCCTCCTGCAGGATGAAGTCGGCCTGGCGCAGGATGTCCAGGCGCTCGGCCGTGACCTCTCCGATGATGCGGATGGCCAGTCCCGGTCCGGGGAACGGCTGCCGCCACACCATGCGCTCGGGCAGGCCGAGCTCCTCCCCCACCAGGCGCACCTCGTCCTTGAAGAGCTGCCGGAGCGGCTCGACGAGCTCCATCTCCATGTCGTCGGGAAGGCCGCCCACGTTGTGATGGCTCTTGATGGTGGCGGCGTTGGTGCCGCCGCCCGACTCGATGACGTCGGAGTAGAGCGTGCCCTGCACGAGGAACTTCTCGTTGCCGAGCTTCGCGGCCTCGGCGTCGAAGGTGCTGATGAACTCCGCGCCGATGATCTTGCGCTTCTGCTCGGGGTCGGTGACCCCGGCGAGCTTCGAGAGGAACTGCTCCTGCGCGCGCACGTGCACCAGCGGCACGTGGAAGTGGCGGCCGAAGGCCTCCTCCACCTGCTCGCCCTCGTTCATGCGCAGCATGCCGTGGTCGACGAACACGCAGGTGAGGTTGTCGCCGATGGCGCGGTGCACCAGCAGGGCGGCCACGGCGCTGTCCACCCCTCCCGACAGCCCGCAGATGGCCCGCTGGTCACCCACCTGCTCGCGAATGCGCTTCACCTGGTCGTCGATGACGTTCGCGGCCGTCCACGTGGGCGCGAGGTCGCAGGCGTCGAACAGGAACGCCTTCAGCAGGTCGGTGCCGAACGGCGTGTGCACCACCTCGGGGTGGAACTGCACCCCGAACCTGCGGCCGGCGCGGTCCTCCATGGCGGCGATGGGCGCCCCGGGGGTCTCGGCCGTCACCGCGAATCCCTCGGGGGCGGTGGTGACGGCGTCGCGGTGGCTCATCCAGCAGGTCTCGGCCGGAAGGTCGCGGAACAACCCGTCACGCGAGTGCACCCGGATGTCGGTGCGTCCGAACTCGCCCGATCCGTTGTTGGTGACCACGCCACCCAGCGCCTGCGCCATCGACTGCATTCCGTAGCAAATGCCCAGCACGGGGATTCCCAGCTCGAGCAGGCGGCGATCGAGTGCCGGCGCGCCGTCCTCGTACACCGAGGCGGGACCGCCAGAGAGGATGATGCCGCCCGGGCGGATGCGCTCGATCTCGGAGGGGTCGATGTCGTGCGGGACGATGGCCGAGAACACCCGGCACTCGCGCACCCTGCGCGCGATGAGCTGGCTGTACTGGGCGCCGAAGTCGACGACGAGGATGCCGTCGGCCGCCTGGGCCTCGAGCTCGGGGGCGAGGTGGAACGCCACCGTCAGCCCATGCCGACCGACTGCGCCTGCTGCAGCTTCTTGCCCTCGGTCTTGAGCGCGGGGGCGATCATCACCTCGCACTTCTGGAAGCTCTGGATCGACTCGTAGCCGCAGGTGGCGAGCGCGTTGCGAAGCCCGCCGATGAGGTTGAGCGATCCGTCGTTCTCGTTGGCCGGGCCGAGCAGGATCTCGCGGATCGTGCCGATGGTCTGGGTGCGCACGCGGGTGCCGCGCGGAAGCTCGGGGTGGAACGTGGCCATGCCCCAGTGGTTGCCGTGGCCGGGCGCCTCGGCGGCCTTCGCGAGGGGCGAGCCCACCATGCAGGCGTCGGCGCCGCAGGCGATGGCCTTCGCGAGGTCGCCGCCGTACGCCATGCCGCCGTCGGCGATCACGTTCACGTACTGGCCGGTCTCGAGCAGGTGCTGCATTCGCGCGCCGGCCGCGTCGGCGATGGCCGTGGCCTGCGGCACGCCCACGCCGATGACCTGGCGGGTGGTGCAGGCCGCGCCGGGGCCCACGCCCACGAGCACGCCCACCGCACCGGTGCGCATGAGGTGCAGCGCCGTGGAGTACGACGCGCACCCGCCCACGATGACCGGCACGGGCAGGTCGGCGATGAACTGCTTGAGGTTGAGCGGCTCGACCGACGACGACACGTGCTCGGCCGAGACCACCGTGCCCTGGATCACCAGGATGTCGAGGCCGGCGTCGAGGGCCGGGCCGATGAACTGCTCAACGCGCTGCGGAGTGAGGGATCCGGCAGTGAGCACGCCCGATGCCTTGATCTCCTTGATGCGCTCGACCATGAGGTCGGAGTCGACGTCGCGGGCCCGGTAGATGTCCTGCAGGCCGGCCGTGGCGGTCTCGGGCGGGTACTCGGCGATCTTGCGCAACTCGGCGTCGGGATCCTCGTACCGGCTCTGGATGCCCTCGAGGTTGAGCACGCCGAGGCCGCCGAGCTTGCCGATCTCGATCGCGGTGGCCGGGGACACCACGCCATCCATGGCGGATGCCAGCAGCGGCATCTCGAGCGTGTAAGGACCGAGCTCCCACGAGAGGTCGACATCCTCGGGGTCGCGGGTGCGCCTGCTCGGGACGATGGCGATCTCATCGAGGCCGTACGCCCGTCGCCCTCGCTTGCCACGGACGATCTCGATCTCCACCCGGTCTCCCCCAGTCGCTCGTCGGTTGAAGGGGCAACCTACCAGCCCCGTCCGGACGTCCGGAGGCCTCTTTCGGGCGCATCGCGGGGGCCCCTCAGGCCCCCGCGGCGACCTCCTCCACGGCCACCTGGCGGGCGAGCGCGCTGACGTCGGCGGGGTCCACCACGCCGGCGCCCAGCAGACCGGTGCTGGCCGCGCCCGATGCCACGGCGCGCCGCAGCGCGGCCTCGCGGTCATCGCCCTCGTAGGTGCCGGCCAGGTACCCGGCGAGGAAGGCGTCGCCCGAGCCCACGGTGCTCACCACGTCGGTGCGCACCCCGATGCGCGCCTGCAGCGTGATGCGCCCGTTGCCGCCGTCGGCCGCGGGCAGCCGCGCCACGCAGCCGCGCTCGTCATGCACCAGCGCGGAGCGGGCCCCGAGCGAGCACAGCGCCTCGGCGCCCACCGCGGCGTCCTCGTCGTCGGCGAACTCGTTGCCCACGACCTCCTCGGCCTCGCGCACGTTCGGGCTCACGAGCCACGGCTCGGCCGGAAGCGCGCTGCGCAGCGCGGGCCCGGGCGCGTCGACGACGATCGGCAGGTCGTCGCGGCCGATCGTCGCGGCGAGCACCGCGTAGAAGTCGGCGGGCACATCGCGGGGAAGCGACCCGGCGAGCACGACGATGTCGGCGCCCTTCGCCAGATAGGCGAGCTTCTCCATGAGCAGGGCCAACTCGGCGTCGGCCACGGATGGGCCGTACTCGTTGATCTCGGTCTGCTGCATCGAGGTGGGGTCCACCACGGCCGTCGAGGTGCGCGACTCATCCGCGATGCGCACGAAGTCGTTGAGGATCCCCTCGGCCGTGAGCTGCTCGATGATCGCCGTGCCGGTGCGCCCGCCCGCGAGGCCCGTGGCGATAACGGGCTGGCCGAGGTTGCGCAGCGCGCGGGCGATGTTCACGCCCTTGCCGCCCGGGAGCGTCATGGCCTCGCTGGCCCGGTGGCGGCGCCCGGCCTGGAAGTTCGGGACGCTGAGGGTGCGGTCGAGCGCCGCGTTGAGCGTGACGGTGAGGATCATGAGAACACGGACCCTATCCCTGAGAACGCGTCCTTAAGCGAATCGCCGAAACCGGGGGCATCCACGGACGCCGTGGCCACGAGCGCGGAGCGCGCCACCACCGCGCCGTCCTGCACCACCTCCACCCGCCCGACCCGCTCGCCACGACGCACCGGCGCCGACGCCATGGACGGGGCGACCACTCTCATCGACACCGGCTTGCCCACCCGCACCGTCGCGGCCACGGGCGCGGGCGACGCCAGGCCCACGGTCGCGCCCGGCACGCCCTGAACCGCCAGATCCACCACCGTGCGCCCGCGCGGAATCACCACGGGGCGAGCGTAGTTGGAGAACGCCCACTCGAGCAGCGCCTTGCTGTCGGCGGCGCGGGTGGCGCGATCGGGCTCACCCATCACCACCGCGTAGAAGTCGCGTCCGAGCCTGTCGGACGTCGCGTGGGACACCAGCACGTAGCCGGCGCCGTTGGTGTGGCCCGTCTTGATGCCGTCGGCCTCGGGCATGATCGACAGCAGGTCGTTCTCGCTCTCGAGCTGCACGCGCCCGGACCCCGCGGGGTTGGGGATGCTCACTCGGCGCTGGCCCACCAGCTCGCGCAGGAACGGGTCCTTCATCACGGCCCGCCCCAGCACCACGAGGTCGCGGGGCGACGACCGGTGCCCGGGCTCGTCGAGGCCGTGCGGGTTCTCGAACCGCGTGGCCGTGAGGCCCATCTCCTTCGCCTTGTCGTTCATGCGGGTGACGAACTCAGCCTCCGACCCCGAGACGGCGTAGGCGATCGCGATGGCCGCGTCGTTGCCACTGCCGATCATGAGGCCGCGGATGAGGTCGCGCATGGTGATGCGCTGCCCGGGCTTGAGCCCCGCCGACGACTCCCCCACTCCCCCCGCCGCCGGCACCACGGTGACGACCCGGTCGGGGTCGCCGCTCTCGAGCGCCACGAGGGCCGTCATCATCTTCGTGGTGCTGGCCATGGGACGCGCGGTGTCGGCGTCGCGCTCCGCGAGCACCTCGCCGGTCTGGCCGTCGACGAGCAACCACGAGGTGCCGGACGGTGTCGGCGGAGGGCCGAGGGCCGTGGCGGCGGCAGGCGCGATGAGCGCGGCCAGCAGGGCTGCCCGGATCAGGTTCCGCACGCCGTGATGGTACCAGCGTGCCCTCGGGGCGAGGCACCGGGGTGGCGGGGGTGCAACCCTTAGGGGGTGAGCACCGAGACCGCCGAGACGGCCGTCCTGCCCGTGGACACGGGACCGGCGGGCCTGACCGAGGCGGAAGCCGCGGC
>CAIYRJ010000236.1 GCA_903928615.1 uncultured Actinomycetes bacterium
CTTTCGCGGGCCGCCATGAATAGGAAGGCAAGGGCGCCGAGCGCCATGCCGATGGTGCCGATCCAGAGCCAGATCTGGACGGCGTCTGAGGGCTCAACCATGAGGGACCTCTAATCCATTAAGTGCAGAGGGAACGGAATACCTGAACAACATGTCCACAGTTTGTACAGGTTTCTTCCACACCTTCAGCCGAGAACCGTCGCTTTCATGCGGATCCCGCACGCCGCGTTGCCTGTGGATAACTCCAGCCCCACCCCAACGAGTCGGGCAAAATGCCCGCAATCAGGCCAGGTTCGCCAGCCAGGCGGATGCCAGGTCGGACACCACGTCCACGCACCCGGTGAACACGTGGTCGGCCTGCGTCACCACGTCGAGCAGCACATCGCCGTTACCCGCCGCGGCGGCCGTGCTCAGCAGGTCGTAGCCCTCGCCCGGCTGGATCAGGTGGTCGTTGCCCGCCTGGAGGATCGCGATGGGCACCCGCACCTTGCCGATCTGGTCGCGGCTCACCGCGTGGGGAGACTCCGGCCCGCGCGATGACCACCACGTGGCGTAGGTCCAGATCTCGCCGTTCTCGGGCGTGGAGCGCGGTCCGTTGGCGCGCATCACCGTGAAGATGCGATCGCCCGGCGGGTCGTCGGGGTCCTCCGCCACGATCGGCCGCGCGTAGTCGGCCACCTCCTCGTACGTTGGCGTGGCGCCGTAGCGCTGCCACCTCAGGCGCAGCGCCTCGGGCAGGGACGCCGGGTGCGCGATGGTGAGCAGCCCCACCACCTCGGGCGCGTCGTTGTTGGCGAGGAAGTTGGTGCACACGGTGCTGCCCATGCTGTAGCCCAGCAGCACCACGCGGGTGAACCCGTTGGCACGCGCCACCTCCAGCGCGGCCTGCAGGTCGAGCGGCGTCTTGTGGAACAACCCGCCGCCGAAGAAGGGCCCGTAGTTGGCCAGCCGCGTGTTGATGCTCATCACCGGGAAGCCGTCCTCGGCCAGCTCGAACGCCACGCGGCGCGGCACCCCCGTGAGGTAGTTGCCCACCGACCCGTGCACCACGATCACCAGCAGGCGCCGGAATGCCGGGTCGCCGAAGCGCGGACGCAGCAGCAGGCCGTCCCACTCGTGGCCGTCGGCCGGCTTCAGGGTGACCAGCCGCGTGGAGATCTCGCGGTCGTCGCGCCCGAACGCCGGCCGGCGCCGGATGCGGTGGGCCTGACCCGCGCGCGGCGCCCCCTCGCGCCCTCCCCCGCCACCACGCCGCGTGCTCATGCGACCTCCCGGAGGAACGCCGCGATGGCATCGACCAGCAGGATCTCCTGCCCCTTGTAGAAGTGCGTGGCCTCCGGCACCCACGCCACGTGCACGCGGTCATTGCCCGATTCCCTCATGAGGTCGGCCTGCCGCTGGGCCTCCTCGGGCGCCACCACGTCGTCGGCGTCGCCCTGGGTGAAGAGCGTGGGAACGGTGACGTTCGGCAGCTGGCGGTACGCCTGCGCGGCGTGCGCCTCGGGCCCGCGCGAGTGCCACCACGTGCGGTAGGTGTACACCTCGCTGTCCTTCGGGCGGCGGGTGGGTCCGCGGCTCTGCTCGATGACGAACAGCCGGTCGTCGGCCGGGCTGTCGGGGGTGCCCTCCCCCACCACCTCGGCCAGGCGCGCGACGATCTCGTCGTAGGTGGGGTCGGCTCCCCAGTGGCGGCTGCGCTGCTCGAGCGACTCCGGCAGCCCCCAGGGGCCCGAGATGGAGATGAGCCCGCGCACCGCGTGGAACGGGTGCGTGGCCACGTACCGCGCCGCCAGCGTGGCGCCGCTGGAGTAGCCGCACACCACCACGTGGTCGTACCCCTGCACCTGCAGCCAACTCCAGGCGGCGGCGATGTCGCGCACGGCGTCGTCGAAGATCGCCTTGCCGAAGAGCTGCCCCACGTTGCCCATGCGGGTCTCCACCACCAGCGTGGGGAAGCCCAGCCGCGCGATGCGCCCGGGCAGGAACCGCAGGGTGCCCACGAGGAAGTTGCCCATGATCCCGTGCACGTGGATCACCGCCGTGCGCCGCCCGGTGGCCCGCTCGCGCACGCGGGTGGGACGGTCGTCGATGTGCAGCAGGGCGTCGTGCACCTCGCCATCCTCGGCGGTGATGGTGGCGAGGATGCGCTCGACCGCCATGGCCTACGCCCCGTCGATGAAGCCCGGGTCCACCTGCTCCACGTCGCCGAACGGCATCTGCAGGAAGCGCGAGCCGATGCTGCGGAACGCCGCGGGGTCGCCCGAGCACGCGAAGCGGTAGTCACCCTCGCCGCCGGGCCGCAGCATGCCCTGGCGCTCGAGGGTGACGGCGATCTCGCGCGCGATCTCCTCGCCTGACGAGATGAGCACGGCATCGGCCGGCACGTTGCGCCGGATCAGCTTCTCCACCATGGGGTAGTGCGTGCAGCCGAGGATCACCGTGTCCACGCGCGCGGTGCGAAGCGGCGCGGTGTAGTCGCGCACCATCTCCACGATCTCCTCGTCGTACGGGCTGTCGCGCTGGATCGCCGATGCCAGCCCCGGGCACGCCACGGCCGTCACCTCGGCGCCGGCGTCGTGCGCGAGGATCATCCGCTGGTACGAGCCCGATGCGACGGTGGCCTCGGTGGCCAGCAGCCCGATGCGCCGCGAGCGGCTCGACTGCACGGCGGCCTGGCTCTCGGCGGTCATCACCCCCATCACCGGGACATCGAGCCGGGTCTGCAGGTGGGCCAGCGCCGCGGCGGTGGCGGTGTTGCACGCCACCACGATGAGCTTGGCCCCCTGCCCCGTGAGCCACCGGGCGATGGCCTCCGACCGGCCGCGCAGCTGGTCGGGCGACTTGTCGCCGTACGGGAACCAGTCGGTGTCGCCGAAGTACACGAAGTGCTCCGAGGGCAGGCGGGCCAGGCACTCATCGAGCACCGTGAGGCCGCCCACGCCGGAGTCGAACACGCCGATCGGGCTGTCAGGCGATGCGTCCATCACCCATAACCCTACGGGGCGCCCCGGCCCGAGGGTGCCCCGCCCACGGCCGGGGGCGCGCTGCGCCGGGGTTACGATGAGCACATGAGCCACCCGCCCGCGCTCGCCATCGGCGACACCGCCCCGGGATTCACCCTGCCCCTCACCGACGGTCGCACCGTCGAC
>CAIYRJ010000237.1 GCA_903928615.1 uncultured Actinomycetes bacterium
AGGTGCGCGACCTCTGGCCCGACTCCGCGGTGGCGATGGGGCTGGTCACCAACCCGCGCGTCATCGGCGCCGCGCGGCGCATGGAGCACTACTGCTACCGGCGTGCCGACCGCATCGTGGCGCTCACCGAGGGCATCCGCGAGGGCGTGGTGGCGTCGGGCGTGGTGCCCGCGGGCCGGGTGAGCCTCATCACCAACGGCGTCGACCTCGACGTGGTGCCCGACCCCGCACACCCCGCGGACCTGCCGGTGCCCGACGACGCCTTCGTGGCGATGTTCGTGGGGGCGCACGGCACCTACTCGTCGCTCGAGACCGTGCTGCAGGCCGCCGACATGCTGCGCGACGAGCCCCGCATACAGGTGGTGCTGGTGGGCGGGGGCGACCGCAAGCCCGCGCTCGTGGAGATGGCCGGTTCACTCGACCTGCCCAATGTCACGTTCGTCGACCCGGTGCCCAAGCGGCAGGTGCCCGCCTATCTGGCGCGCGCCGACCTCTGCCTGCTGCCGTACCAGGACCGTGAGCTCTTCGCGGGGGCCCTTCCCAACAAGGTGTTCGACTACCTGGCGGCGTCACGGCCCATCCTCGCCGCCGCCCCCACGGGCGAGCTCACGCGCCTCGTGGACCACGCCGCATGCGGCTGGAACGTGCCGCCGGAGGACCCCCGGGCAATGGCCGATGCCATCCGCAGGGCGGCGGCCGACCCCTCCGGGGCCCGCGCGCGCGGCGAGGCCGGGCGGGAATACGCCCTCGAGCACTACGACCGGGCGGCCCTCGCGGCCCGCTTCGTGGCACTGGTGGACGACCTCGCGGCGGGCGCCAGGTGACGCCGGGCGCCCACCCGCTCCGCTACCGTGGAGCGGACGTGCAGGACACCGTGCCCGACACCGAGGCCGGCGCGCCCCCGCGGACGCAGCCGGTTGGCGGCGCCGCCAAGCGCGCCTTCGACCTCGCAGTGGCGATCCCCGCCACCATCGTGCTCGCCCCCGTGATGGCGGGGCTGGCCGCGTGGGTGCGCATCGACTCGCCCGGGCCCGCGGTGTTCCGCCAGAAGCGCGCCGGCGCGTTCGGGCGGCCCTTCACCTGCTTCAAGTTCCGCTCGATGGTGGATGGCGCCGAGGGCAAGGGCGCCGGGCTCAAGGTGACCGAGGACGACGACCGCATCACCCGCGCCGGCCGCGTGCTGCGGCGCCTCTCGCTCGACGAGCTGCCGCAGCTCATCAACGTGATCCGCGGTGACATGAGCATCGTGGGCCCCCGGCCCACCGTGCCCGCGCAGATCGGCCACTACGACGCCGTGCAGCGGCGGCGGCTGCTCGCACGGCCCGGGATGACCGGCCTCGCGCAGGTGCGCGGGCGGGCGAGCATCCCGTGGTCGCAGCGCATCGCGCTCGACGTCGAGTACGTCGACACGTGGTCGATGGGCCTCGACCTGCGCATCATCGCCGACACCGTGCGCGTGGTGCTCAGGGGCGAGGGCCAGTACCGCGGAGAGCAGGGCGGGTTCGACCTGGCAGGGCCGTCCGGTGGCTGACCAGCCGTCGGTGCTGCTCACGTGCGCGGGCCAGCGCGTGGACATCGTCCGCGCCTTCCGCGATGCCCTCGCCCGCCGTGGCGAGGGCGGCCGCGTGGTGGTGAGCGACCTCGACCCGCTCTCGCCCTCGCTGGTGTCCGCCGACGTGGTGGTGGAGCTCCCGGCCGTGGATGACCCGGGCTACGGCCAGGCCGTGGCCGACGTGGTGGCCGCCCACGGCGTGGGCGCCGTGCTGCCGCTCACCGACCTCGACCCGGTCATCCTCGCCCAGGCCGCGCCCCTCGTGCGCGATGCGGGCGGGCGGGTGTTCCTGCCCTCGCCCCAGGTGGCGGCGGCCTGCCAGGACAAGTGGCTGTGCCATGAGATCCTCGAGGGCGCGGGCCTGCCCTCTCCCCCCACGTGGCCGGTGGACGGCACCGACCGCGACACCCTTCCCTACCCGATGAT
>CAIYRJ010000238.1 GCA_903928615.1 uncultured Actinomycetes bacterium
CAGCCGGGCGCCGGGCACGCCCACCTGCGGGAAGGCCTCGAGCATGAGCGGCAGCCCGCGCAGCGGCCCGAGGCCGCCCACGTAGAGCACGATGTTGCCCTCGGGCTCGTCGGCCGCCGCGAACTCCGATGCGAACGGGCTGTTGGCCACGCTCACCGATCGGCACCCGGCGGCGGCGAATCGCGCGGCGAGGTCCTCGTTGGCCGTCACCACGCCGTCGAGCCTGCGCCCGGCAGCCTTCTCGGCGCCGGCGGCGATTGCCGCCGCGGGGCGCCTGAGCGGGCCGGGTATCCATCGCTTGGTGCGCGTGGTCTCGCCGAGGTACTCGTGGGCGTCGTAGATGACCGGTCGCCCGGTGGTGCGCTGCAGCCACAGCGCCTGGGGCAGCAGCTCGGGGTCGTGCACGTGGTAGGCGTCGGCGTCCATGGCGCTTGCGCGCCGCACGAGCTCCCAGCCCGCGGCGGCGCGGCGCGAGCGCGGCACCGGGTGCTCGAGCCCGAGCACCGACGAGCTCGCGCCCGCCGCGGCCAGGGCGCGGGCCTCCTTGTGGAAGATGCGCACGTCGCGCGGTCGGTGCACGGTGGTGAGATGCACGATGCGCCGGCCATCCAGGCGTGCACCCCCCGGTGCCTGCGGCGGGTCGATGGGGCCCAGCGATGCGCCGCGCTCCTGCAGGTCGTCGAGCAGGTCCTCCCACAGGCGGTCGTAGCCCGGCGCGCGCTCGTCGGCCAGATAGGTGTTGTGCCACAGCAGCGCCGCAGCCCCGCCCGCGCGGCGCACGGCACCCAGCACGCGCAGGGCCCGCTCGCGGGCCTCGTCGGGCCCGAGGCCCAGATGCGAGTGCAGCGTGGTGTCCATCACGGCGAGGGGCACCAGCGTGATGCGCGCCTCGCGCTCCTCGCCCACGATCCATGGGCGGAATGGGCGGGCATAGCCCGCCGCGAACCCGGGCCGCTCGCTGAAGCCCAGGCTGGCGTCGTAGGAGAGCCCCGCGGCCTCCACGCGCAGCGGGGTGTCGTGGTACCGGAACCTCAGGTAGTGGAAGCGCACGCCCTGCACGGGCCCTGCCTCGGCACGCAGCACCGCCAGCTCGTCCTCGAGGGCCTCGAGCGACTCCGACGATGCGAAGGCCCCGTGAAGCGCCACCTCCGACCCCGCCGCGTGCACCGCGGCGGCCAGGTTGCGCCGCTCGCGCTCGTAGGTGCGCCTCGGGGTTCCGTCGAGCCGGTGCTGGTTGCGGCCGATGAGGAACACCGTGGACCGCAGCCCGCGGCGCCAGGTGGTCTCGAGGAGGTCCGGCACGTTGTCCCAGGGGTCGTGACCCGTGAGGTCGCGCAGGGCGCGGTGGCGACGGCGCTTCACCGACCGGGCGATGCCGCGCGGCGTGCGCCGCCGGATGCGGTCGATGTCATGGGTGAGGAACACCGACCACGAGTCGGGGGCCGGCATGCCGAGCGCCTCGCGCAGCGCCGCCAGGTAGCCCTCCACCGCGGGGTCCTCGATGTCGAGGCCGGCGATGCGCGCGAAGGCGCTGCTGTCGAAGGGCAGCCTGCCGAAGCGGTCGCGCTCCGCCACGCGGTACTCATCCCACCGGGCGAGCAGGTAGAAGGCGCTGGCCACGATGTCACCGGGCACCACGCCGCCCTCGGTCGCGGGCGGGAACAGCAGGGTGAGCCCACCGGCCCGGTGCACCGCCACGCCGGGGAAGGCCTCCTGCCCCTCGAAGAACTCCTGCGCCTCGGGCTGGGCGGGGATCCACAGGCCCGACGCCGGGGCGCTGGGCGCGTACACCAGGTCGGCGTCCGCGTCGGTGAACTCCGCGGTGAGACCGAGGCCCTCGGCCAGGGTGCGCAGCACCCACTCGGCGCGCGGGCGGAACTGCTCGCGGCAGTCCTCGATGCGGATGCGCAGTGCGCTCACGCGGCCCACCTGCTCATGAGGCCTTCCTCCTGATGATTCGGCCCACCTGGCCGAGGCCGGGACCCGGGTCGCTCACCGACAGCACGCCGTCCACCACGGGCGGGCGCAGGCTGCGCGTGGCGGCGCCGCGGCCCCACCGGCCCCGGCGCACCTCGCCGGCGCTCGCGGGCAGGTGCTTGGCCGACAGCACCCAGCGGATGTCGCTGCGGTGCCCCTCGGGCCACGTGCAGGGACGCCCGATGGCGTCGAGGTATGCGGCGAGCGGGATGTTCACGCCGGCCTCGGTGGCGAGGGAGATCCAGAGCCACGATCGCGGGTTGACCTCGATGAGGTAGTCGCGTCCGTCGCGCGGGTCGCGCTTCACCTCGACCTGGGAGATGCCGTGGAAGCCGATCTCGTCGAGGAGCGCATGGCAGCGCCGTGCCAGGCCGGGGTCCCACCACGCCTCGGCCGCGCGCGCGGTGCCGAAGCCCGGGGGCCACTGGCGCAGCTTGCGGCCGGTGAACGACGCCAGCGGGCGCCCCTCGGCGTCGCGGTACGAGCCGAGGGTCCAGAGCCGGTCGTCGCCCCCGGGGATCACCTCGCACACCTGCGGCAGGTGCGCGGCCGAGCGGTGCCACTGCGCGCGCAGCTCCTCGGCGTCCGCCGCCTCGAGCACCTGGCGACCGAACTCCCGCTTGAAGCCGGCCGGGTCGACGCGGGGCTTGAGGATGACCGGAAAGCGCATGTCGGGGATGGCCGCGGCCAGGTCGGCCTCATCCGCGGGCTCCACGGTGACGGGCACCGGGAACCCGATGCGCCGCGCCGCCGCGTGCTGCGCGGACTTGTCGAGGTAGGGCTGCAGGTGCGACCACGGTGACCACGGCATGTCGAACCACTCGGCCAGCCGCTGCTCGTGCGGGCCGATGGCCTCGACGGCCTCGTCGTGGGTGGGGAATAGCACTCCGCGCATGTCGAGCGTGCGCCCCAGCACCGCGAGCTCGTCCACGAAGCCCGACGGGTCGTCCACGGGGTCGGGCAGCACCACCTTGCGCGCGTGGCGGGAGCGCAGGCCCATGGCCCGCGGGTCGCGGTCGGTGGCCATCACCGGCACGCCCTCGGCGGCGAGGGAGCGGATGATGCCGAGCGCGTTCGGGCCGGATGCCTGGAGCACCACGGCGACCGCGTCGCCGTGGCCGGTCATCCGGCGATCACCGCTTCGTAGACATCCTCCATGCGGGCTGCGTTGGCCGCCCAGGTGTAGTCGGCCTCCGAGCGGCGAAGCGCCTCGGCGCCCATCGCGGCGCGAAGCGGGGCATCGCCCAGCACGCGCGCCAGCGCATCGGCCAGCCCCTCGGCATCGTGCGGGCGCACCAGCAGGCCGGTGGCCGGGTCGTCCACGATCTCGGGGGTGCCGTCCACGGCGGTGGCCACCACCGGCAGCCCGCAGGCCATGGCCTCGCACACCACGGTGGGAAGGCCCTCCGACAGTGAGGGCAGCACGAAGACATCACCCGTGGCCATCACCCACCCCACCTCGTCGTGCGGCACCTTGCCGAGCCACGTGATGCGGTCGGCGATGCCCAGCTCGGCGGCGCGCTGCTCGAGCGGTTCGCGCAGCCCGCCGATGCCGGCCATCACCAGCCTCGGCGCCCCGCCCTCGCGCGCCTTCAGCAGGCCCATGCTCTCGATGAGCGTGTCCACGCCCTTGCGGGGCACGAGCTTGCCCACGTACGACACCACCGGGCCGTCATCGGGAAGCCCGAAGCGCCGGCGCGCCTCCGCGGCATCGCGCGGCAGGAACACCTCGGCGTCCGCCCCGTTGGGAACCACGGTGATGGGCCGCCGGGGGCGGGCGATGGCATCCGCGGCGTCGCCGATGGCGCGGCTCACGGTGACAACGGCGTCGAGCTCCTGGATGGCCTCGGCCACGCGCATGCGCGACTGCCGGCCGGCTGCCGGGATGTCCAGCACGTCCGCCCTGTGGGCGGTTCCCACCGCGGGCACGCCGAGCTCGCGGCCCATGCGCGCGGCGGCCCAGCCGTCGGGAACCATCATGTGCGCGTGGATGACGTCGAATGGCCACTCGCGGTGGATGCGCCGCACGGTGCGCCGGATGCCTGCGAGGAATGCATCGGCGTTGCGGTGTCCCAGCCGCGCGCCCGGCAGCGTGAGCTTGCGCGGGTAGTGCACCACCACGCCGTCCACGGTGTCCTCGGGCACCACGTCGCGGTAGGCCTTCCAGCGCCCGAGGCCGGGGGGTGCCCAGCCCTTGGGCGACACCACGCGCACCTCATGGCCGCGCGCGATGAGCGCCTTCACCTGCTCATGCACGAAGATGCCGCCGGTCGGGTTGACCGGGCTGGGGTACATGTGGCTGATCATGAGGATCCTCATGGGGCCATCCCGTCCGGGCCCGCGCGGCGCGCGAGCACGATGGTGGTGAGGCAGAGCCCGAAGGTGATCCACATCGGGGCGAAGTGGATTGCCGTCGACGGGCCCAGGCTGCCGGTGATGAACCCGAGCAGTGCCAGCGCCCCGGCGAGGCCCATGTACCGCAGCCATGGGTCGTGGGTGCGCCGGGCGATGCGCAGGTTGCCCACGAGCATGTACACGTAGAGCGCGAGGAAGAGCACGAGGCCGATCACCCCGGTGTCCACCAGCACCTCGAGGGTCCAGTTGTGCAGGTTGGCCACGCCCTCGTATCCCTGCTTCTCGCGCACGGCCACCTCGGCGTTGCCGGCGCCCACCCCGGCCCCGCCGCTCTGCGCCACCAGGTCCGCTCCCGTCCCGAGCAGCGAGGTGCGCACGGCGCCCGATCCGGATCCGCTCTGCACCTGTGCCTGGAGCGTGCCGAAGTCGAGCTTGGCCACGGCCTGCTCGGGCAGCGGCACGATGCCCGCCCCGAAGAGCGACGGGATGATGAGCAGCAGGGCCACGCCCACCACGGTGAGGGCCGCGATGAATGCCCGGCGCATGGCGGGCTCGGTGGCCATCACCACGAGCATGCCGATGAGGATGATGCCGGTGGCGATGAGGTTGGCCTTCGAGCCGCTGAACAGGATGAGGGCGATCGCCACCACCGCGCCGGCCGCGCCGAGCAGCCGCAGCCGCACGTCGCGGGCGATGACCGGCAGCACCACCAGGTAGGGCAGCGTGAGGGCCAGGTAGGTGGCGAAGTTGTTCTGGTTGCCGAAGAACGACGTGGCCGCGAAGGCGCCCACGCGCTCGGCCAGCGCGCTGGTGGGCAGCCGCACGCCGGTGGCGATCTCGGCGAACGCCACGAGCACGGCGAGCACGAAGGTGACCCCGAGCGCCCCCAGGAACCACGCGAGCCTGCGCGTGGTGGATGCCGCCACCGGGATGGCCAGCATCAGGCCGGTCATCATGAAGAGGAAGATGGTCCAGCGGATGGCGTCCGTGGACGAGATGGCCCACAGGGTGGTGACCAGCGCCCAGCCCACCCAGGCGGCGGCGATGCCCACCGGCCAGCCGAGGCCGTCGGGCACCGGAAGCCCGCGGCCCATCACGAGCCACACGCCTATTCCGACGATGATCAGCCCCGCGACGAACCGGAAGGCGAAGGCCTCCTGGGCGCCCGGCACCGCGAGGTTGGGCCCGATGATGGCGGCCACCATGGCCACCAGCACCGCGATGCGTCCCAGCGCGGGCAGCGACGTGTTGCCGAGCAGCACGGCGCCCACGAGCACCACGGCCAGCACCACCCCGGGAATGGGCGCGAATACGGCAAGGGCGCCGGCGGCGAGCGCGGCGACGAGCACGAGGATCCCGGCGCGCAGGCCGAGGCCCCCCGAGGCCCCGCTCGGCCGGGTGGCGGAACCAAGCGACATCTGGCCCCACGGTAGCAACACCCCGCCGTGACCCGTTTCAGGGGGTCACCTGCGGGCGGCGGTTGCCAGCACCTCCAGCACGCGATCGGTCTCGACGTCGAGCGAGTGGACGAGGGCCGCGTCGCGGCACGTCGCGGGGTCGGGCGGCGCGGAGATCATGCGGATGAGGGCCGCCGCAATGGCCGCGTCGTCGCGCGGATCGACGATCACCCCCGCCACGCCATCCGGCACGACCTCCTTCAGGCCGCCCACCTCGGTGCCCACCACCGGCCGGCCGCTCGCCATGGCCTCGAGCGCCGCCACGCCCAGGGGCTCCACCAGGCTCACCAGTGCCGCCACATCGCAGGCGGTCATCCAGTCGGTCACCGCGGAGTTGGGCACGAGCCCCGTGCGGATGATCACCTCGTCGAGGCCCATGGCCCGCGCCTGCGCGTCGACGGCTCCCGCGAGCGGGCCGGATCCCACGAGCGCCAGGCGGGCATCGGGCACCTGCTCGCGCAGCAGGCCGAACGCCCGCATGAGGCCCAGCGGGTTCTTGCGCTCACTGAGGCCGCCGACGGCCACCACCAGAGGTGCGTCGGGCGGAAGGCCAAGGCGCGCGCGTGCCCCCGCGCGGTCACCGATCGCGAAGCGCCGGGCATCAACCCCCATGCTGGCGATCTGCACCCGCTCGGGGCGCAGCCCCTCGGCGTACATGCGCCCGGCGAGCCACTCGCTCACGGCGATCACCGCCGCCGCCGAGTGCGCCGGCGCGCTGCTCAGGCGGCGCACCACCCCGTTGGAGAGGTTCGCGACATCCCCGCCGTGCGCGGTGACCACCCACGGGGTGCGCCCGAGGCCGCCCGCGATGGCCGCGATGAGGCCGGTGGGGAACAGGTAGTGGGCCCAGATCACGTCCGCCCGCCGGCTCGCCGCGATGGCCTTCGCCGTGAGCCCCGCGTACTTGAGCGGCGTGCGCAGCCGGCCCGCCGACCGCGTGCGGATGACCACGCGGTCCACGTCCACCCCGCGCTGCTCCATGCACTCGCACATGCGCTCGATGAACGCGCCGTAGTCCGGCGCCCCGGGCCCCGGGTACATGTTGGACAGGCACATCACGCGGAGCGGGCGGGCACTCATGGGTGCCCTCCGCCGCGCACGCGTGCCGGGATGGTCATGTCCCCGTCGCCGGGCTCTGGTCGGCCCGGTCCCCGCCCGCGGTGACAGCGCGCGCGGCGATGGCGGCCGATGCCACCAGGCCCGCCGCGAGCACCCACGTATAGGGATCCTCGAACATCGCCGAGTAGAGGAGCGCGTGCACGAAGATGCCCACGAGCGCCGCCAGCATGGTGGCCGAGGGCACGCCGACATCCTCGTCGCGATCACGCGTGGCGCGGATGCCGATGATCACGGCGATCACGCACAGCCACACGAAGAGCGCGAACCCGATGGCGCCCTCCTCGCTCAGGATCGTCACGGGTGCGTTGTGCGAGATGACCACGCGCGTCTTCCGCAGCTCCTTCTCGGAGAGCAGGTTGGCGTAGTCGGTGGCGAACGACCCCAGGCCGCCACCGGCCACGGGATGCTCCTGGAAGATGTCCACGCCGCCGCCCACGAGGTCGAAGCGGCCCTCGCTCACCTTGTCGAGGCGTTCGGTCGACGTGAGCGCCGCCCGCACCTGGCTCGACGAGGCGATGGCCACCGCGCTGCCGGCCACCGCCATGATCACCGCCACCAGCACGGTGCGGCGCCAGCCGAACATGCGCAGCGCCATGATGAGCAGGCCCACCATGAGCATGAGCGCGCTGCTTCGCGAGAAGGTGACGATGAGGGCACCCGAGTAGATGGCCGCCACGGCCCCGCAGGCCACCAGGGTGCGCGTGCTGTCGCGCTTCATCCACGCCACGGCCACGGTGATGAGCAGCGCGAGCGCCAGGTATCGGCCCAGGATGTTGGGGTCGTAGAAGATCGAGTTGACGCGGAAGAACCGGCTGTAGACGTTCGACTGCATGAGCCGGTGGTTCCAGAGGATGTCCCCCGTGGCGTACTGGCCGAGTGCGAGCACCGCCACCGGCACCGCCATGGCCATCGTGGTGATGGCCAGCGTGACCAGTGCCTTCCCCTCGCGCCAGATCGCCACCACGATGAGGTAGAGCAGCACGAAGGGGATCCAGAAGAAGGTGGCCTTCACGGCGCCCTCGGGCACGTCCGACGACCAGATGAGCGACACCAGGGTGAAGCCCACGAAGAGCATGAGCGGCAGGTCGAGCATCGATGACGGCCACACACGCTCGCGGGTGCCCTGGCGCTCCATCCACCAGAGCACGGCGAGCCCGAGCACGATCACCGCGTAGAGCGGCAGCAGCAGGTTGGCGCTCTCGCCCCCGAGGGTGATGGGTATGCGCACCGGAAGGGCGAGCCCGAGCAGCAGGAACCACACCCATGGGCGCTTGGCCACGAGCCAGCCGAGGGTCATGAGCACGGCGAGGGCAACCAGCACGCCGACGATGCCGCCCACGAGGCCGACGGGCGTGGAGAGGCGGTCGGACACGCCGTCGGGCACGAGCGTGCCGGCCATCACCACCCACCCGATGAGCAGCACGGCGAGCCCGGCGAGGCGGCGGCCCCTGTCGGGCAGGCGCACCG
>CAIYRJ010000239.1 GCA_903928615.1 uncultured Actinomycetes bacterium
CGACTCCGAGTGGGTTGACCCCGGCGTGCTGCCCTACGTGCGCGCGCTCTCCGACGAGGCGGGCTACCCGCGCGAGGACGTCCTGCAGGAGGCCGCCGCCTGATGGACCGCGTCACGCTCCTGCGCCTGGGATACGACCGCTCCGACGGAGGCACCGCCCGTGAGTCGGCGGCGTGGGACGAGGCCGCCATCGGCGAGGTGGTGTCCGCCCGAATCCTCCCGGTGTCGCTCGGCGATCCCGACCGGGGCTGCGCCGCCTTCCTCACCACGTGGGACGAGGCCATCGCGCTGCACGACGACGGCGTCGACGGCATCCGCATCACCGTCACGCACGATGGCGCCCGCGCAGACGTGCTCGATGGGGTGGTGCGGTCGGACGCGGCGTTCCTGCGCACCACGCCCGACCGGCTCGCCGAGGCCGTGGACATCGCGGGCCTGCCCGCGTGCGACGTGCGCGTGTCGGTGGTGGCCCACGACATCGACCAGGCCGTGGCGGCCGTGCGGGCCGGCGCACGCGACCTGGTGGTGGCCGACTGGGACGACGACCAGGTGGCAGCGCTGCGCGACGCCATCCTCCCCGAGGTGCTGGTGGAGCGCACCGCCCTGCCGCTCGGCACGCCCATCGAGGCCATGCGCGACCGCGTGGCCATGCCGCTGTTCACATGCTGGCTGCAGCAGGTGGACTGCCGCGGCGCGGCGCGCCCGCGTCACCCCTGGGCGCCGGGCCGCGACATGCACCCGCCGGTGCCCGCGCACCGCATGAGCTCCGAGTGGCCCGATGCGGGCTGGATGGACGCCGGCCAGGCCGTCGACCTCGACCAGGTGGCGCCCGACCTCGCGGGAGTCCTCGAGCGCTCGCTCGCGGGCACCCCGCCCACGGTCGCCGAGATGGTGCGCATGTTCGAGGCGCGCGGCGCCGAGGTGGACGTCATCGCGCACGTGGCAGACCAGCTGCGCGAGCGCGCCAACGGCGAGCAGGTCACCTACGTCGTCAACCGGAACATCAACTACACCAATCAGTGCTACTTCCGGTGCGGATTCTGCGGCTTCTCGCGTGGCCCCAAGAGCTACAACGCGCGCGAGACCCCCTACCGCATGGACCTCGACGAGGTGGTCTCGCGTTCGCAGGAGGCCTGGGACCGCGGCGCCACCGAGGTGTGCCTCGTCGGCGGCATCCACCCCGACTTCACCGGCGACTTCTATGCGTCGGTGCTCGAGAGCATCAAGGGCACGCTGCCCGAGATGCACGTGCACGCCTTCACCCCGCTCGAGGTGTGGCAGGGCGCCCACACGCTGGGCGTGCCGGTGCGCGACTACCTCGAGCGCCTCAAGGCGTCGGGGCTGGGGTCGCTCCCCGGCACGGCTGCGGAGATACTCGACGACGACGTGCGCGAGCACCTGTGCCCCGACAAGATCCGCACGGCCGAGTGGGCCGACGTGATGATCAGCGCGCACGAGAGCGGCATCCGCGCCACCAGCACCATCATGTGCGGTCACATCGACGGTCCGGTCTCGTGGGCCAACCACTACGAGGTGCTGCGGCAGATCCAGCGGCGCACCGGGGGCTTCACCGAGTTCATCCCCCTCCCCTTCGTGCACATGGCATCCCCGATCTTCCTGCAGGGCCGCTCACGCCCGGGTCCCACGTGGGACGAGGTGGTGCTCATCCACGCCGTGGCCCGCATCGCCTTCGACGGGCTCATCCCCAACATCCAGGCCTCGTGGGTGAAGCTGGGCCTGGACGGCGGCGCCAACCTGCTGCACGCCGGCTGCAACGACATGGGCGGCACCCTCATGAACGAGAGCATCAGCCGCTCGTCGGGGGCCTCGCACGGCGAGGAGGTCACCGCCGACGAGCTCGAGGCCGCCATCCGCGCGCACGGCCGCGTGCCCGCGCGGCGCAACACCCTCTACGACATCATCGAGGCGCCGGTCTGACAAACCCCGGTGTCAGGCACTTAACCGAGAGCTTTCGGTTAAGTGCCTGACACCGGGGTTACCCCCCAGCCTTGTCGCGGTCGCGCAGGGTGCGCAGCATGTTCTCCACGCGCGCGAACTTGAGCCGCGGGCGGCCCAGCTCCTCGCCCTTCTCCACCTCGCGGGCGTCGAGGTACTTCCAGTCGTCGAACGAGACCACCTCGCCCTGGCGTTCGGCGAGGAAGCGCTCGAACACCGGCGCGGGGAGCACCTCGCGCCTGAGTCGCTGCCCCCGGACGTCCTCCACCAGCATCTCCACGGTCTCCTGGGCATCGGGCTTGTTGGTGCCGATGATCCCGTTGGGGCCGCGCTTGATCCATCCGGCCACGTACTCGCCGGGGCGGGCCTGCCCCGTGAGCGGGTCGATCACGCGCCCGCGGTCGTTGGGGATGGTGGCGGTGATCGGATCGAAGGGCACGCCCGGCAGCGCCACGCCCTGGTAGCCGATCGCCCGGAACACCACATCGGCGGGGATCACCTCGCGCTCATCGGTGGCGCGGGCGCGAAGCTCGCCGTTGTTGCCGCGATAGAGCTCGTTGCGCACCACCTCCACGCCGGTGACGCGGTCCTTGCCGAGGATCTCCACGGGTGACACCAGGAACCGGAAGACGATGCGGCGGTCATGCCCGCGCGACGGGCGCTCCGACAGCTCGCGCAGCAGGTCGAGCACCTGGTCGCGCCCGCGATCGGGGGCCTGCTCGGTGTCGTGCAGCGAATGCGGGTCGAGCACCATGTCGGCCGGGTCCACCACCACGTCGATGTCGTCGCGGTCAGCGAGCTCCTTCAGCTCGCGGTAGGTGAAGGCGGCCTGTGCCGGACCACGCCGGCCGAGGATCGTCACCTGGCGCACCTTGTTCTGCGACAGCGCGCGCAGGGCATGGCCGCCGATGTCCGTGGCCGCGAGCTCCTCCGGCGGCAGCATCAGAACGCGGGCGACGTCCATGGCCACGTTTCCGTTGCCCACCACCACCACGTTGTTGCCGGAGAAGTCGAACGTGAGGTTGCGCTGATCCGGGCTGGCGTTGTACCAGCCCACGAAGTCGCTGGCGCCGTGGCTTCCCGGCAGGTACTCGCGAGGGATGCCCAGGCGGCGATCCGACCGCGCGCCCACG